>NZ_JBHXKE010000287.1:0-10249 GCF_042722765.1 Kitasatospora sp. NPDC058406 | reverse complement strand
GCGGAGAACTGGCCGGTGACGCCGATGGCGGCGCGTACCGCCTGCGGGGCGGCCGTCAGGTCGTGGCCCGCGATCCGGGCCTGCCCGCCGTCGGCACCGACGAGCGTGGAGAGGATCTTCACGACGGTGGTCTTGCCGGCGCCGTTCGGGCCCAGCAGGGCGAAGACGGATCCGGCCGGGATACTCAGATCGATGCCGTCGAGCACGGTCTTGTCGCCGTAGGACTTGCGCAGACCGGTGGCGGAGATGGCGACGGGCGGCTGCGGGTCGCCACCTCGCCTGGGCGTGGGCATGACAGACGAAGGCACGGGGCCCTCCCGTTCGGGGCTGAAGCGGAGCTGAGGGAGTCGGTGGGGTGAAGCCGGTCCTGCCGCGGGCGTCAGGACCTGGCGCGAAGGATGTCGATGTTGCCGTACCGGGTGCGGGCACGGACCTCGACCGTCTCCTCGGCCTGCTCCGGGGGCGCGGAGTCGGTGAGCGTGTTGCGCACCTGCCCGGAGCCCGAGCTGACGTCGAGCCAGGCGGCGGTGCCCTTGCGGACGCCGACCTCGATGGCGCCGTAGGAGGTCTCCAGCTGGACGGCGCCGCGGACCACCTCACCCACGCGCAGGGTCCCGTGGGCGGTGGTGGCGGCGACCGGGCCCAGCGCGCGTCCGATGCTGATGTCGCCGTTCGCCCCGCTCACCCGCAGGTCGCCGGTCGCGGTGTCGACGGTCGTGGTGCCGTGCGAGTTCTTCAGGACGGCGGGGCCGTCGACGGTGCCGACGCGCAGACTGCCGGAGCTGGTGGTGATCTCGGCCGCACCCTCGATCCGGTCGACGGTGATCGAGCCGTGGGAGGCCGTGAGCGTCAGCGGACCGGTGGCGTCGAGGCGGACGTCGCCGGACGAGGTCTTCACCCGGGTCTCGCCGAGCCGGCCCTCCCCGAGGACCTGGGTCCACGAGCCGGTCATGACGACGTGCGAGCCCTCGGGCAGCTCGACCGTCACGTCGACGACTCCGGGGCGGCGGAGCGAGTTGCGCTGCTTGGGGGTCCTGACGGTCAGGGTGCCGCTCGCGTAGACGACCTCGGTCCGCTCGGCGGCCCGCAGATCCTGGTCCTTCTTCGGGTCGCGGGGCCGGACCTCGACGACGGTGTCGAGGCGGTCCGCCGCCGTGAAGCGGACGGAGCCGGCTTCCACGTGGGCGGTGACGGAGATCGGTTCGGGAGTGTCGAAAGAAGGCATGGCTGTACCGTCCTCGTGGGTCTCGGCAGCGTCCCCCCTGGTGGGACGCAGCACGTGGGTGGAGTGGTGCCGGCGGGCGCGTGGCTAGCGCACCCAGCCCGTGATGCTCTGTCCGACCGTTCGGGTCCTCTCCGTCGCCCGCGGGCGCGCTCCACCGTCGACCGCCACCGACACGGCCCGCACCAACCACGCGTTGACCGACAGGCCCTCACGGGTCGCGGCCTCCTCGGCACGCGCCTTGAGGTGCGCCGGCAGTCGCAGGTTGACGCGGGCGGTGCCGCCCTCGTCCCCGTCCGCGGACACCTGCGCCCGGAACGGCTCGGCGGGCACGACGGGCGCTTCGGCGGGGCCGGCCGCCGACGGCGGCGTCACCACGAAGTCGGGGTCCAGTCCGCGCAGCCGCACGTCGACCGACCCCGGGGCGAGCTCACGGGTGACCTCGTCCATCGCCGCGGAGAGCACGTTGAGCAAGGTCAGACGAGTCGCCGATTCCAGCGGCAGGGTGAGCCGCTCGGCCAGCTCGCGGGCGCCCTCCCCACCGGCTTCGGCGGCCACCGCGAGTTCGCGACGGAGGTTCTCGACATACGGGGTGAGGTCCATGACGCCATGGTGGCACCACGATGGCGCCATCCGCAAGCCCTTGCGACACCCCGCGTGGCGCGGCCTCTGGGAAGACCACTCTGACCTGGTGAAACATGAAACCGGGAACCCGGATCGGGCCGACACCGCGCGGGCACCACCACCGCACCGGCACAGGGTGACACCGGGCGGCGCCGATGTGGCGCCGAATGGCACCACGTCGCACCATCGACACCAGCCACGCCCTCCGAGCCGGCGGAAGTGCTCGCACAGCCCGAACGGGAACGCGTCCTGCACCGAGGCGGCCGGCTTACCCGGCGGGCTACGGGTACGCGACTCCGAGCAGACGGACACGGCCCGCGCTTCACGCCCCGGGCCCGGCGGCGGAGTCACCACGCCGTCGGGAGTTGTTGACCACCGACCCGGACGAAGGCCCCCCGGGCAGGCCGGCGCGCGCGTACGTCGGCGCCGTGCAGTGCATGACACGGTCGGGGAGGGCCGAACGTCAACCCGTTCGCGTCGAGGGAGCGGCCTCGGCGGCGGAACGACCGGTCAGCCGGTGCGGCCGGCGGCTCTCGATCCCGGGGTCGGACGCGCGAGGGTCGTCATCGCGCCGTCCGACGGCAGGGCGGCCCCGCTGCCGCGAGGGGCAGGCGGGACCGCCCGGCGGCCGGCAGCGGGGCTCGTCGGCGCGGGTACGTCAGCGGCCACGACGAGCCCTGCGGCTGCCGGACGGTGTACCTCTAGAGACCCTGCCAGGCGGGCTTGGCCGCGTAGGTGTCACGGAAGTAGTCGGCGAGCTTGAGGCCGGAGGCGGCCGCCTCGTCGACGACGACGGTGGCGTGCGGGTGCAGCTGCAGGGCCGAGGCGGGCACCAGCGCGGACAGCGGGCCCTCCACCGCGAGGGCCACGGCCTCGGCCTTGGCCTCGCCCGTGGCGAGGAGCACCAGGTGGCGGGCCTCCAGGATGGTGCCGATGCCCTGGGTGAGCACGTGGTGCGGCACCTCGTCGAGGCTGTCGAAGAAGCGGGCGTTGTCCTCGCGGGTCTGCCGGGTCAGCGTCTTGATGCGGGTCCGGGAGGCGAGCGAGGAGCACGGCTCGTTGAAGCCGATGTGGCCGTCGGTGCCGATGCCGAGCAGCTGGAGGTCCACGCCGCCGGCCTCGGCGAGCGCGCGGTCGTAGTCGGTCGCCGCTGCGGCGATGTCCTGCGCGTTGCCGTCCGGGCCCATGAAGGAGGCCTCGGTCAGACCGAGCGGACCCACGACCTCACGCAGGACCACCGAGCGGTAGGACTCGGGGTGGCCGGCCGGGAGGCCGACGTACTCGTCCAGCTGGCAGATCCGGGCGCGGGAGGCGTCGACGGTTCCGGCCTCCACGCGGGCGGCGAGCGCCTGGTAGATCGGCGTCGGGGTGGAGCCGGTGGCCACACCGAGCAGGGCGTCGGGCTTGGCGGTCAGCAGATCGGCGATCGCTGCGGCGATGAGGCTGCCTGCGGCGGCGGCGTCGGGCACGATCACGATTTCCATTGGTCCACCATTTCTGGAGCGACAGTGAGGTCTAGACCATTCTGTCGTGAATCCCGCCCCCAGGTCCATTCCGCTCCCGGGGTTATTCGAGGCCGGGGCCGGTGCCGGCCCCGACGCCACGCTCCGGGCGAAGGCGACGCGCCCCGTCGAGGCGCCCCGTCGAGGCGCCCGATGAGACACCCGATGAGACGCGTCTCGTTGACGCGCACATGTTCCCCGGCCGCCGCCGGTGCCGTAGCGTTGCCGTGTGAGCGCGCACCCGTCCCTCAGGTACGACGCCGTGATCGTCGGCGGTGGACACAACGGACTCGTGGCGGCGGCGTACCTGGCGCGCGCCGGACTCCGGGTCCTGGTGCTCGAACGGCTGCCGCACGTGGGCGGGGCCGCGGTGTCGGCCCGCGCGTTCCCGGGAGTGGAGGCCCGGCTGTCACGCTACTCGTACCTGGTGAGCCTCCTGCCGCACCAGGTCGTCCGGGACCTGGGGCTGCGGCTGGACCTTCGGCGGCGCCGGATCACCTCGTACACCCCCACCCTCCGCGACGGGAAGCCCACCGGGCTGCTGGTGGACGCGGCCGATCCCGGCCGGACGCGGGAGTCGTTCCGGGCCCTGACCGGGACGGAGCGGGAGTGGGAGGCCTGGCAGCGCTTCTACGGGATGACCGGGCAGGTCGCCCGCCGGGTGTTCCCGACGCTGACCGGGCCGCTGCCCTCGCGCGCCGGGCTGCGCCGACGGGTCGCGGACGACGCCGCGTGGGAGGCACTCTTCGAACGGCCGCTGGGCGAGACGATCGAGCGGACCTTCGCCGACGACCTGGTGCGCGGAGTCGTCCTGACGGACGCGCTGATCGGCACCTTCACCCACGCCCATGACGCCTCGCTGCTGCAGAACCGCTGCTTCCTCTACCACGTGATCGGCAACGGGACGGGCGACTGGGACGTCCCCGTCGGCGGGATGGGCGCCGTGACGGACGCCCTCGCCGGGGCCGCCCTGGCAGCCGGTGCGGAGATCCGGACCGGCTGCGAGGTCACCGCCGTCGCCACCGCCGGCGTCGGCGACGCCGAGGTGTCCTACCGCCATCGGGACGGGGAGGCGACCGTGGCGGCGGGCCGGGTCCTGGTGAACGCCGCCCCCGCGACCCTCGCCCGCCTGCTGGGCGACGATCCCGGGCCGGCCCCGGAGGGCGCCCAGCTGAAGGTCAACATGGTGCTGCGCCGACTGCCGCGCCTCAGGGACGTCTCCGTGGATCCCCGGGAGGCGTTCACCGGCACCTTCCACATCGCCGAGGGCTACCGGCAGTTGGAGACGGCCTACGCCGAGGCGGCGGCGGGCCGGGTCCCCTCGGCTCCGCCCTCGGAGATCTACTGCCACACCCTCTCCGACCCGTCGATCCTGGGTCCTGAGGCGATCCGGCAGGGGTTCCAGACGCTGACCCTGTTCGGCCTGCACATGCCCGCACGGCTCTTCGCCGACCCGGCGGCCAAGGAGCGGGCGCTGGCGTCGAGTCTGGCCCGGCTCGACGCGGTCCTGGCCGAGCCGATCGCCGACTGCCTGGCGACGGATCGCGAGGGCCGGCCCTGCCTGGAGGCCAAGACGCCGCTCGACCTGGAGCGGGAGGTCGGCCTGCCGGGCGGTCACATCTTCCACCGGGATCTCTCGTTCCCCTTCGCCGCCGACGAAGCCGTCGGCGAAACGGCCCAGGACCCCGGCGACAGCCCCGCAGCGCGTTGGGGCGTGGCGACGGACCGCCCCAACGTCCTGCTGTGCGGCGCGGGAGCGATCCGCGGCGGTGGCGTCAGCGGCATTCCCGGACACAACGCCGCACAGGCCGTCCTGGAGGACCGGGCCCGGTAGCCCCCGACGCACCGGGTCGTCGCGGGCCCGGTTCAGCCAGGCAGTACCCTGGTCACGCCCTCCGGGAGCCGGGGCCACCAGTGGTCGTAGCGGCGGTAGACGCGGGGCTCGCGGTCGGCCAGCAGTCCCGTCAGGGCGCGGGCCTCCTCGGCCAGGCCCTCCCACGCCCCGGCGGAGAGCTCGTGGAAGGCGGTGGCCTCGATGCCGTTCTCGACCGGTCGCCAGACCCCGGCGACGTGACCGTCCACCAGCAGGGTCGGCAGCACGTCACCGTTGTTGCGTATCACCAGCCGCCGGTAGTCCGGCGGGATCAGCCGGCTGCGGTCGGCGTACGCGAGCAGGACGCTGTCCCACATCGCCATCAGGCGGGGCGGCGCCGGGGTGTCGGCCGGCGGGCGCGGGGCGTCGGGAAGGTCGAACAGCGCTGTACCGTCCGGCCCTTGGAGCTGCTCGACGGCGCCGGCGGCCTCCAGCACGCGCAGCGCCGTACGCACCGGCGCCCGCTGCACCGTGGCGAACTGGGCGACGTCCGCGACGGAGGCCGGCCCGAATCCGGCCAGGTACCTCACGACGAGGGTCTCCAGCGCCTCGGTGTCCACCTCACGGCCGCCCGGTCCGGTCCGGGGCTCCTCCGGAGGGTGGGCCGCGACGAAGGAGGGCCGCGGGCCGAAGGACCACGGACCGCCCGTGACGGCGTGCACCAGCGGCGCGTACGCCCGCAGTCCCCACCACGCGCCCGCCTGCCGCTCGGCGCCGAGCCGTTCGCCCAGCCAGGCCTCCATCTCGCCGTTCGCGTGCGGCTGGTCGGCGAAGGACAGCAGCGACGGCACCAGCTCCTCGGCGTCGGCCGGGGTGAGTCCGGCGGCGGCGAAGCGGTTCCCGAGCCGGGCGGCGTACAGTGTCGGCCGCATCGCCCGGCGCAGGACCCGGTAGTCGTCGGCCCGGACCGCGTGCAGAGTGATCCGCATCAGGGTCGCCTTGAGGATCCTGCCGTCGGCGAACGCGGCGTCCAGCTCGGCCGGGGCGAAACCGTCGATCCGGTTCCACAGCGCCAGGTAGGGCGAGGCCGGGTGCTGCGCCTGCAGCGCGACCACCCGGCCGAGGGCCTCGACGACGTCCAGCGGCTCACGTCGCACCAGCAGTTGGCGGCCGAGTGTGGCCCGGTTGAGCTCCCGCGCAGTGATCTTCACGATCGAGCATTGTGCCGCCCGCCGCCGCACCGTCGCCACCGGGCCCGGCCGGGCCCGCCCGGCGCGTCCCGGGGCGTCCCTGGTCCCCCCGGCGTCCGGCCTCGGCGGAGCACGCACAAAAGGTGTGGCCCCCGGGCACGGGGCGCGTTAGCCTCGGGACCATGAACGTCATGGGCCGAAGCACCACCGCGACCGCGCGAGCGACCAGCTCGCCGGTTGCCGCCGCCTGACGTATCCCGTCACTCCCACCGGCCACCGGAAACGGTCCGCCGGTGGCTCCACGCGTTCGCGCCCCGGTTCCGTCGACCGGGCGGACCTGTTCTCCGGTGCCCTTCCCGCTGTTCCGCGAAGGAGCCCACCCCATGCACAGCGATCAGATCGTCCGCACGTTCACCGAGTACTTCGAGGAGCGCGGGCATCGCCGGATCACCGGCTCGACCCTGCTGCCCCCTCCCGGCGACCCGGTGCTGTTCACGACCTCGGGCATGCACCCGCTCACCCCCTACCTGGAGGGGCGCCCGCACCCCCTCGGCAGGCGACTGGTCAACGTCCAGCGCTGCCTGCGCACCACGGACCTCGACGAGGTCGGCGACCGAACGCACCTGACCGTCTTCGAGATGCTCGGCAGCTGGTCGCTCGGCGACTACGAGGGACCGTCGAGCCTCGACTGGGGCTTCGGGCTGCTGACCGACGGGTTCGGCATCGACCCGGGGCTGCTCCACGCCACCGTCTTCGGCGGCGACGACCGAACCGGCCCGGACACCTCCTCCCTGGAGCTGTGGCAGGAACGCGGGGTGCCGGTGGAACTCACCGTCGAGGACAACTGGTGGTCCAACGGACCGACCGGCCCGTGCGGCCCGGACTCGGAGATCTTCCTGTGGACCGGCGACACCCCGCCGGAGTCGACGCCGACCGGCGACGACCGCTGGGTGGAGGTGTGGAACCACGTGATGATGCGTCACCGCCGCCTCGACGACGGATCCCTCGTGCCGCTCCCCCAACGCAACGTCGACACCGGACTCGGCCTGGAACGGCTGGCCTCGCTGCTGCAGGGCCGGACGTCGGTGTTCGAGTGCGACGTCTTCGACCCCTGGCGCCGGCTCGTGCCACCGCTGTGGCGGCTGGACGAACCGTCACTGCGGCTGGTGTGCGACCACCTGCGCTCCGCCGTGGTCGTGATCGGCGACGGGGTGCGCCCGGCCAACACCGGCCGAGGCTACGTCCTGCGCCGGCTCGTGCGACGGGTGCTCACCGTCCTGCGGCGCGACGATCCGCGGCGCGGTCTCGGGGACCTGCCGGACGAGCTGATCCGGCACACCCTGGACCGGTTCCGCCAGGACGTGGGGCAGGACGTCGTGCGGCGGGTGCTGCTCGACGAGGAGCAGCGCTTCGGCCGGCTGCTGGAACGCGGACGGCGGATCCTGGCCCGGCCCCGCTTCCACGGACCGCTGGGCGAGGAGGACCTCCACTACCTCCACGACACCCACGGCCTCCCGCGCGAGCTCGTCCTGAGCCTGCGTCCGGAGTGACGGCCGAGGGCGTACCGGGCGCGGGGGCGGCGATCAGGGTTCCCGGCCCGGCGCCCCGGGATGCCGGGATGCCGGGGTGCCGGGGTGTCGGTCCGTCACGGCCGGTGCCGGCCTCGGGTCAGGGGCGGTCGGCGGCTCGTTCGGGCCCGCTGTCCAGGCGGACCGCGCCGTGCAGCAGCAGCCCCGCGGCCCGGGCCTCGTCCAGCCGACGGGTGAAGACGCCGATGCCCTCCTCGGTCCCCAGCTCCATCAGGTCGGGCGGCCAGGTACCCGGTGGCACCAGGATCACGATCACCCTGCCGCGCCCCTCGGCCGCCGACACCCACCCGGGCGAGGCCCGGACCTCGGAGGCCGGTTCCCAGACCTGTCGGCCGCCCACCAGTACGAGCCGCGTCAGCAGCGATCCGCGCACCTCCATCACGGCGGTGGTGGCGGGCGGCTCCCCCGCCGCCAGGACGAACCCGCTGTCCACCACGCTCTCGACGAACTCGCCGTACAGGTGCGGGCCGATCTCCACGATCACCTCCGCGAAGGGCACCCCGGCCGCCGACTCGTGCACCGCCAGCGCCCACACCATCGGCGCCGGTCCGGCGCCTTCCACGTCTTCCGCCATGCCCTGTCAACGAGCCGGACCGGCAACCGAACCGGGCAGGCCCGGAACGGCGCACAGGGCGGTGCGGGGCGGCGGCGCGCGGAGGTCCGTCGACCTCGCGGACCCCGCCGCCCCGTGCGCCTTCGTGTCACCGAGGAATGTCCGCACGGCATTCCGCGGTCCGCGCCGCGGACCTCACAGGACAGAACAGCTAGAGCGGCGCGGCGTCGTCGGCCTTGAACGGGCCTCCGTGGCCGGGCACGATCAGGTCGGCGGCGGCCAGCACCCGCAGCCGGGAGGCACGCAGGACCTCACGGTCGGGGGCGACGGGGTCGTCAGCCGGGCCCTCGGAGTGCCACCACAGGTCGCCGGCGAACGCCACCACGCCCGCGCTCGTGCCCGCCAGCAGCGTGATGTCCTCGGGGCTGTGCCCCGGGGTGCGGATCAGCCGCAGCGACGGGGTGAGTTCGTACCCCTCCGCGTCCCGGTTCCGCCACCGGTCGTCCGAGTACTCCACCTTGTGGTCGTGGACCGTCGCCCGTCCGAACAGGCCCACGTTCATGGTGTTGTCCGGGTGGTGGTGGCTGAGCACCACGTCGGTGATGTCGTCCGGGCCGAGGCCCAGTTCCGCGAGCGGGGCGAGGATGCGGTCACGGCTCGCGACCATGCCCGGGTCGAAGATCACGTGGCGGCCCGCGTCGGATATGTAGGACACGGTGGCGGCGACCCCGGGGCCGGTGGAGCCCACGTAGCCGGTGGTCAGGATGGTGTATTCGGCGCTGCGGCCGATCGGTGCGTCTGTCACGAGCACGATCATTCCGAATGAACGGGCCGCCCACCAGTGGCTTTACCTCGGACGATCACGGACTTCGCACCGCCCGGGCAGCGCCCCCGCTCACCCGGCCCGGCCCCGTCGGCCCACAACAACCGTTCCACGTAACGATCTTGACGCCGGCTATCGCGGACGGACCGACTGTTCGGCCGTGGTTCCGCAGGGATGGCAGGTCCAGGTGAAGAGCGCCGGGGAGTCGGGGGCGGAGAGGATGCCGTCGTAGCTGGAGTGCCCGGGGCCCGCCGAGGCGGCGCCCCGGCGGTGGTGGGCGCCGTCCGGGAATCCGGCCTGCAGGGGGCGCGGTGTGCCTTCGGGGCGCCGGGAGCTGAGGTCCCACGCCGGGTCGTCCACCAGGTCGGGAGTGCCGGGGCCGCCGGCGGTGCCCGGGGAGTCGGGGGTGGCTTCGAGGTGCGTGAACAGCAGGTTCCGGATCCGGAGGAGCCCGGTGTGCCACACCTGGACCGGTTGGGGGGCCGGTGGCGGCAGGACCGCCGGCTCGACGAGCCACGCGGCCGAGGACGACGGCGTCACCGGCGAGTCGAGGAACACCCCCAGGGAACGCGGGAGATCCGGGTGGTGGACGGCCATCACCAGCCGACCGGGGTCCCGCACGGGGCCGAAGCTGCAGACGGTGAACTGGACGCCGTGCTCGGCGTCGCCGAAGAGGCCGGGAAGGGCGAGCAGCGCGTCGCGGCGGCCGGGCTCCGTGAGGTAGACCAGCCAGGGCGACACGGATCCGGCCGGGCGCGGCGGACCCGGCCGGCGTTCGAGAGCCAGGACCGTGAACAGACCCGACGGGGTGTCCAGGACGCCGCCGTGGGAGAGGCGGGCACCGGGCTCGTCCAGGAGCGTCTCGGGCGCGCGGAGGACACGCAGGCCGCGGCCGGGGGTGCTGGTCTCGCTCATGTCGCGAACGTAACGGCG
>NZ_JBHXKE010000286.1:0-10366 GCF_042722765.1 Kitasatospora sp. NPDC058406 | reverse complement strand
GCCGGGTTCGAGTTCACCAGCACCACCCGCAGACCCTCGGCCCGCAACACCCGGCACGCCTGCGTACCCGAGTAGTCGAACTCCGCCGCCTGACCGATCACGATCGGGCCGGAACCGATCACCAGAACGGACTTGATGTCACTGCGCTTAGGCACGCTGGCCCTCCATGAGCTTCACGAAGCGGTCGAACAGGTAGGCGGCGTCGTGCGGACCCGCTGCCGCTTCAGGGTGGTACTGCACGCTGAAGGCGGGGACGTCCAGGGCCTGGAGGCCCTCGACCACGTCGTCGTTGAGGCAGACGTGGGAGACCTCGACGCGCCCGAAGGGGGTGTCGCTCACCTTGTCCAGCGGTGCGTTCACGGCGAAGCCGTGGTTGTGCGCCGTGACCTCGACCTTGCCGGTGGTGCGGTCCTGCACCGGCTGGTTGATGCCGCGGTGGCCGTACTTGAGCTTGTACGTGCCGAAGCCCAGCGCGCGGCCGAGGATCTGGTTGCCGAAGCAGATCCCGAAGAACGGGGTCCTGCGCTCCAGCACCGCCTGCGCCACGGCGACCTGGTGGTCGGCGGTGGCCGGGTCGCCCGGGCCGTTGGAGAAGAAGACGCCGTCGGGGTTGACGGCGTAGACGTCCTCGACGGTCGAGTTCGCCGGCAGCACGTGCACCTCGATGCCGCGCTCGGCCATCCGCTGCGGGGTCATCGCCTTGATGCCGAGGTCCAGCGCGGCGACGGTGAAGCGCTTCTCACCGATCGCCGGGACCACGTACGACTCGGTCGTGGCGACCTCGGCGCACAGGTCGGCGCCCTTCATCTCGGCCGAGGACTGCACCCGGCCGAGCAGCTCGGCCTGGTCGGCCAGCGCCTCGCCGGAGAAGATCCCGCAGCGCATGGCGCCGCGCTCGCGCAGGTGGCGGGTGAGCGCCCGGGTGTCGATGCCGCTGATGCCGACGACGCCCTGTCGGACGAGCTCCTCGTCGAGCGGGCGGAGCGAGCGCCAGTTGGACGCGACGCGGGCGGGGTCGCGGACGACGTACCCGGCGACCCAGATCTGCTTGGACTCGTCGTCCTCGTCGTTCCAGCCGGTGTTGCCGATCTGCGGGGCGGTCATCACGACCACCTGACGGTGGTACGACGGGTCGGTGAGGGTCTCCTGGTAGCCGGACATGCCGGTGTTGAAGACCGCCTCGCCGAAGGTCTCGCCGGTCGCACCGTAGGCCTCGCCGCGGAAGGTCCGGCCGTCCTCCAGGACGAGCACGGCGGGAATACGCTCCCGCCGTTGGCGCTGCGTGGTGGGGGCAGGTGCGGTCATTGCGCGGCCTCTTCCGTCTTCGTGGTCGTACGTGTGGCAAATCGAGCGATCGCCTCGACCCAGGCGGCGTGCTCGTCGGGGTGGTCGAACCGGAACCCGGAGTCCAGCTCGGTGCCCTCGTGCGTCCAGGAGACGACGAGGAGTCCGGACGGGACGACCTTGCCGGCTATCCCGGAGTCCGTACGGGCACCGGTCAGGTGGTCGGCGGGGATCCAGAAGTCGACGTCGCCGGGGCGCTGCACCAGCAGGCCGTTCGCGCCGAGGGTCAGGTCGGCGCGGCTGCGGGTGCCCAGGCCGTGCGCGACGACCCGGTCGAGCCAGTTCCCGGCGGTGGTGCTGCCGTGGTACCGGCCGCTGGTCTCCAGGATGGTCCGGCCGGCGCGCTCCGGCACGGCGGGCAGCGGCGGGATGCCGGACTGCAGCGTGCGGCGCCAGTTCCAGCCCTGGCGCATCAGCCAGTAGACGAGGCTGATCACCAGGAGCAGACCGATCGCCCAGCCGATGTAGCCGGGCCAGTTGGTGACCCTGGCCTGTTCCTGGGCCAGCAGGGCGGAGGTCACGCGAGCCCGCCCTGCTCGACCAGCTCGCCGGCCAGCACGGTCGCGGTGCCGCGCAGGAAGGTGGCGTGCACCCGTCCGGGCAGGTCGAGGCCCCGGTAGGGCGTGTTCCGGGAGCGGGTGGCGAAGCTGTCGGGATTCACGGCACCACGGTACGCGGGATCGAAGAGCACCAGGTTGGCGGGCTCACCCACCGAGATCGGCCGGCCGTGCCCGGCCAGACGGCCGATCCGGGCCGGGCGGTGCGACATCCGGTCGGCGACGCCCTCCCAGTTCAGCAGGCCGGTCTCGACCATGGTCTGCTGGACGACCGACAGCGCGGTCTCCAGGCCGACCATGCCCATCGCGGCCACGGCCCACTCGCAGTCCTTGTCCTCGGACGGGTGCGGCGCGTGGTCGGTGGCGACGGCGTCGATGGTGCCGTCGGCGAGCGCCTTGCGCAGCGCCTGGACGTCCTCGGCGGTGCGCAGCGGCGGGTTGACCTTGTACACCGGGTCGTAGGAGCGGACCAGCTCGTCGGTGAGCAGCAGGTGGTGCGGGGTCACCTCGGCGGTGACGTCCCAGCCCTTGGCCTTCGCCCAGCGGACGATCTCGACCGAGCCGGCGGTGGAGACGTGGCAGACGTGCAGCCGGGAGCCGACGTGCGCGGCGAGCAGCACGTCGCGGGCGATGATCGCCTCCTCGGCGACGGCGGGCCAGCCGCCCAGGCCGAGCTCGCCGGAGACCTGGCCCTCGTTCATCTGGGCGCCCTCGGTCAGGCGCGGCTCCTGGGCGTGCTGGGCGACGACGCCGTCGAAGGCCTTCACGTACTCCAGGGCGCGGCGCATGATCACGGCGTCGTCGACGCACTTGCCGTCGTCGGAGAAGACCCGGACACCGGCCGCGGAGTCGTGCATCGCGCCGAGCTCGGCGAGCTTCTTGCCCTCCAGGCCGACGGTGACGGCGCCGACCGGCTGCACGTCGCAGTAGCCGGACTCCTGGCCGAGCCGCCAGACCTGCTCGACCACGCCGGCGGTGTCGGCCACCGGGAAGGTGTTGGCCATGGCGTGGACGGCGGTGAAGCCGCCCTTGGCGGCGGCCTGGGTGCCGGTGAGGACGGTCTCGGCGTCCTCGCGGCCGGGCTCCCGCAGGTGGGTGTGCAGATCGACCAGGCCGGGCAGGACGATCAGCCCGCCGGCGTCGATCTCGATGTCGACCTCGGCGTCGAGGCCGGTGCCGATCGCCTGGACGATGCCGTCGGCGAGGTGGAGGTCCTGCGGGGCACCGCCGAGGATCTGGGCGTTGCGGATCAGGTAGGTGGTCACTGAGCAGTCTCCACGGAGTCGGTGCGGGGGGCGTCGTTGAGGGTGGCTCCGCCGAGCAGCAGGTAGAGCACGGCCATCCGGATGGAGACGCCGTTGGCGACCTGCTCGACGACGGTGCAGCGCGGCGAGTCGGCGACCTCGGCGGTGATCTCCATGCCGCGGACCATCGGGCCGGGGTGCATGACGATGGCGTGCCCGGGCAGCTGGGCCATCCGGGCTCCGTTGAGGCCGTAGCGGCGGCTGTACTCGCGCTCGGTCGGGAAGAAGGCGGCGTTCATCCGCTCGCGCTGCACCCGGAGCATCATCACGGCGTCCGACTTGGGGAGCACGCTCTCCAGGTCGTAGCTGACCTCGCAGGGCCAGTTCTCGATGCCGATCGGCAGCAGCGTCGGCGGGGCGACGAAGGTGACGTGGGCGCCGAGCGTGGTCAGCAGGTGCACGTTGGAGCGGGCGACCCGGCTGTGCAGGATGTCGCCGACGATGGTCACCCGGCGGCCCGCGAGGTCGTGGCCGTGGCCCGGGTTGAGGTGGCGGCGCATGGTGAACGCGTCGAGCAGCGCCTGGGTGGGGTGCTCGTGGGTGCCGTCACCGGCGTTGATCACGCTGCCGTGCAGCCAGTCGGACTGGGCGAGGCGGGCCGGCGCGCCGGAGGCGTGGTGCCGGATGACGACCGCGTCGGCGCCCATGGCCTGCAGGGTGAGCGCGGTGTCCTTGAGGCTCTCGCCCTTGGAGACGGACGAGCCCTTGGCGGAGAAGTTGATGACGTCGGCGGAGAGCCGCTTCTCGGCGGCCTCGAAGGAGGTCTTGGTCCGGGTCGAGTCCTCGAAGAAGAGGTTGACGACCGTCCGGCCGCGGAGCGTGGGCAGCTTCTTGACGGCCCGACCGGAGAGCTGGGCCAGCTCCTCGGCGGTGTCCAGAATGAGCAGCGCGTCGTCGCGGGTGAGATCGGCGGCGGAGACGAGGTGGCGCTTCACGCGGGCTACTCCGGGAGGTGCGGTGCGGACGGCTGGGCGGCCAGGGCCTGCGAGGAGCGGGCCGCGAAGTCGCGGTCCCCGACCAGGACGGCGTCCACGCCGTCGCGGTCGGCGAGCCGCACCTGGACGGCCTCGCGCAGCGAGGTGGGCAGGTTCTTGCCCACGTAGTCGGCGCGGATCGGCAGCTCGCGGTGGCCGCGGTCGACCAGGACGGCGAGCTGGACGGCGCGCGGCCGGCCGATGTCGTTGAGCGCGTCGAGCGCGGCCCGGATGGTGCGGCCGGAGAAGAGCACGTCGTCGACGAGGATGACGAGTCTGCCGTCGATGCCGCCGGGCGGGATCTCGGTGTGCTCCAGGGCGCGGGCGGGCTTCAGCCGCAGGTCGTCCCGGTACATGGTGATGTCCAGGGTGCCGAGCGGGATGTCGCGTCCGGTGATCTGGGCCAGCCGGGTGTGCAGGCGCTTGGCGAGGTGGACGCCCCTGGTGTGGATGCCGAGCAGCACGACGTCCTCGGCGCCCTTGGCGCGTTCGACGATCTCGTGCGCTATCCGGGTGACGACCCGGGCGATGTCCGTGCCGTCCAGCACCTGGTGCGGCGGTCGCGGAGCGGTCTCGTGGTGTGCGGTCATGCCGAAGCGGACCTCCTTCCCCGCCTCACGGGACGGGTCTTAAAGGATGTCTGGAAGGGCCCCGCCGACGCGGCGTGGCCTCGGTTCATCGTATCAGCGCGGCCGCCGGCTAACCGACGTCCATCATTCCGCTTCTCCGGGTTCACGCGCCGGACGCACGGCTGATGCGGGCCATTCGCACGACTGCCCCATTCGGCTTGACGCAACTACCTCACTCTACGTAACCTCACAGTGAGTTACGAGATGGGCGTCGAACCTACCGGTAGCGACGCCGGCAATCGCCCGTGACCCACCACTGAACGCGAAGCAATCTCGTCCGGGGAGATCAATGTCCAGCGACTACGCGAAGCAGCTCGGAGGCAAGCTCCGAGCCATCCGCACTCAGCAGGGGCTCTCCCTGCACGGTGTCGAGGAGAAGTCCCAGGGGCGCTGGAAGGCAGTCGTCGTCGGCTCGTACGAGCGCGGCGACCGTGCGGTCACCGTGCAGCGGCTGGCCGAACTGGCGGAGTTCTACGGGGTCCCGGTGCAGGAGCTGCTGCCCGGCGGGACGCCCGGCGGTGCGGCGGAGCCGCCGCCGCGCCTGGTCCTCGACCTGGAGAGACTGACCCAGGTCCCGTCCGAAAAGGCCGGTCCGCTGCAGCGTTACGCGGCGACCATCCAGAGCCAGCGCGGCGACTACAACGGCAAGGTGCTGTCGATCCGCCAGGACGATCTGCGCACCCTCGCCGTGATCTACGACCAGTCGCCGTCGATCCTCACCGAGCAGCTGATCTCCTGGGGTGTGCTCAACCCCGACGCGCGCCGCGCGGTGCGCGAGGAGGAGGCGGGCTGAGGCTGGCCGCACCGTCTCCCGCCGCCGCGGGAGACCGGAAGTACCCGAAGCAGCGGCCGGGTCAGTACCCAGCAGAAACGTCACGGCGCGGCTCCCCTTCCGGGAGCCGCGCCGCGGCGCGTCCTCGGCGACGCCGCACCGGCCGCCCCGGCTTCCGCCCCACCGGCCCGCCGCCCCCCGGCGGGCCGCTCGGCGGACCGCTCAGCAGACCGTCTCCAGCCGGTAGCCCGGCTCCGCGGCCACCCCGTCCAGCCGGACCGGGCCGCCCGCCGGCGCCCACACCCGGCCCTCGCTCGCCCAGGCCCAGGCCGTCGGCCGGTACTCCCCGCAGGACGCCGCAGAGCCCTGCGCGCCGTGCAGCACCGCCAGGGCCGGCAGCTCGCGGGCCAGCCCCGTGCAGAGCACCGCGCAGAGCAGCTCCAGGTCCTCGTCGTTGATCCGCACCACACCGTCCTCCCACTGGAGGACCCGGGCCGCCGCGGTGAGCCGTCCGCCCGGCGCGTCCACCGCGAGGCGCAGCTCGTAGACCCCGCTGCCGGCGCCGAGCAGCATCCGGCGGAACACCTCGGCGCCGCGCTCGTAGGCCGCCTGCACCGCCTCGTCGCGCTCCCCGTACAGCCCGCCGTCGAGCAGGAGGTCGGCATGGCGCAGCGTCAGCCCGTTCTCCCGGGCCCGGACCAGCCGGGGGACGTAGTCGCCGACCAGCTCCTCACCCTGGTAGGCCAGGAGCTGGGTCTGCAGCGGCGGGTTGACGAGGTACCGGTCGCGGGCGGCCGGCTCGGCCGGGTCGAGCCCGTGCAGCAGACAGAAGTCGGCGAAGTCCTGCGGGTGGAACATCCGGGCCCGGACGGTGTCGAAGCGGCGCCGGGCCTCGGCGAGCAGTTCGGCGGTCTCGTGCAGGTACTGCTCGTGGTCCGGGGCGTCGGAGAGCTGCCAGGCGCGGGCCCGCTCGAAGTCGGCCGCGCTGGCCAGCACGCCGATGACGAAGGCCTGGCCGCCGTTGTCGGCCCGGTGCCGGTCGCGTCCCTCGATCCGCTCGTGCCCCTCGGTCCGCTCCGCCCGGTCCGCCCGCTCGGCCCGCTCGTACCGGGAGCGCGCCCGCGGCCGGGGACCGGCGGCGGTGCAGTCGGGGGTGCGGCGGGCGCGGCCGTTGCGGCTCATCGGGACTCCTCGGGCGGGCGGGCGGCGGTCGGGTCGGCGGCGGGGGTCGCCGCCGACCGTTGTCCTCCCCAACCCCGCGTGGCGCACACGTACGGCGTGTCACAGGACTGTAACCGAGGGTGAATCGGGTGTTTGGAGTCACGCACGGTTGTGCGGACGGGCCGTCACGCCCCGCGCATCCGGCTCACGCGCCGTCGCTCGGTCACGCCTCGTACTGGACCGATCACTCCGAGCTCAGGAGAACCGGCGCACTCGACCGGCCTCGCGCCGGCCTGCCCACTCCGCACGCCGGGCGCTCCGACACGACCGCGCGCCCGTCCCGTACAGCCTCACGCCTGGCGCGGCACCCGGGCCAACTGGCGGGACTGCGCGACCAGTCGGCCTGCCTCGTCCCAGACCTCGGCGTCCTCCTCGAAGTACCCGCCGGCCAGGTTCCGGGTGGCGTGCACGACCCGCAGCCACCCCGGAACGGGCTTGGCCCGCAGGTGCACGGTCAGTTCGACGGTCGGCGCCCAGCCCGGCATGCCGAGGTCGAAGGTGACCGGCGGCAGCGCGTCGGCGACCAGCAGGAGGAGCAGCGGGTCGGGCTCGCGCCCGTCGGCGAGCCGGAACCATCCCTGGATCCGCCCCTCCCCCGACGGCTGACCGAGCGCCCAACCGATGGTGGACGGGTCGAGCCGCATGTCGAACCGCTCCAACAGGGCGGCCTGCGCGATGAGTTCCTTGGGCGCGTGCTCGACGCCGACGCACTGGTCCGGCGGCGGCAGCTGGGGCGGCCGGGCGCTGGTGCGCACCTCGCCCTCGACCGCGGCGAGGTCGCCGTGGGTGGCGATCACCCGCAGCCGCTCGACGCCGTCCTGGCTGAGCGAGGCGGTGCCGGTGGAGAGCGAGCGGCCGGTGCGGATCACGTCGGTCCGGACGGTGGCCGGGCCGGGCGTGGAGGCGGAGAGGTAGTAACCGCTGATCGAGACCGGGTCGGCGTGGTCGGCGCTCTCCGGGCGGGAGCCGTGCTCCAGCGCGAGCGCGTGGCCGGCCACCGCGAGAAGCAGTCCGCCGTTGACGCCGCCGCCGATCTGCCAGCCGGCGCCGAGTTCGCCGTCGTACCGGCCGGACTCGTCCGGATGCGGGGTCAGCGCGATGCCCTGGTCGAACTCGCTGCGGATCGCCGTGGTCATGGGGGGTGGCCTGCCCTTCGCTGCGGGGTCGCCGACGGGCGTGGGCCGCCGGCGCACCGGGTTACTGGCGAGTAGGGCACCAACATACGCCACCACGGGAGAACGCACGACGGCCGTCGGGCCGTTCCCGGTCCGACGGCCGTCGGTGACGTGGGGAGCCGCTACCGGCGGATGCCGGGCTTCAGCTCCATGAAGCGGGCGAGCAGGCCGTTGACGAAGGCCGGGGAGTCGTCCGTGGAGAACTCCTTGGCGATCTCGACCGCCTCGTCCAGGACGACCGCGTCAGGGACGCCGTCCTCCCAGATCAGCTCGTACGCGCCGAGCCGCAGGACGTTGCGGTCCACGATCGGCATCCGGTCGAGCGTCCAGCCGACCGAGTACTGCGAGATCAGCTCGTCGATGCGGCGGGCGTACTGGACGTAGCCCTCGACCAGCTCCATCGTGTACTCGCCCACCTGCGGGGTGCCCTCGTCCGGCTTGGGCTCCCGGGCCCGGGCCACCCAGTCGGCGAGGACCGTCAGCGGGTCGACCCCACGGTGGTCGGCCTCGAACAGGATCTGGAAGGCTCGCGTGCGGGCCTTGGTGCGTGCGGACGACACGGACTTACTTCACCCGGCCGAGGTAGCTGCCGTCGCGGGTGTCGACCTTGATCTTCTCGCCGGTGACGATGAAGAGCGGGACGGCGATCTCGGCGCCGGTCTCCAGCGTGGCCGGCTTGGAGCCACCGGTGGAGCGGTCGCCCTGCACGCCCGGCTCGGTGTGCGAGATGAGCAGCTCGACCGAGGCCGGCAGCTCGATGTACAGGGGGGCGCCCTCGTACATGGCGACCAGGGCCTCGAAGCCCTCCAGCAGGTACTTGGAGGCGTCGCCGACGACGGCCGGCTCGACCGGGATCTGGTCGTAGGTGTCCGTGTCCATGAACACGAAGTTCTCGCCGTCCTTGTACGAGAACTGCATGCCGCGCTTGTCGACGTTGGCGGTCTCGACCTTGGTACCGGCGTTGAAGGTCTTGTCGACGACCTTGCCCGTCAGGACCTCCTTGAGCTTGGTGCGCACGAAGGCCGGGCCCTTGCCGGGCTTGACGTGCTGGAACTCGACGACGGACCAGAGCTTGCCGCCCTCCAGCTTGAGGACCATGCCGTTCTTGAGATCGTTCGTGGAAGCCACGGGCGCACTTACTCCTGGATATAGCTGTCAAGGAACCAAGGGGTTGCGTCCTGGGTCACAGGGCGAGGAGCTCCTTGGTGGTGATGGTGAGCAGCTCGGGCCCGCCCTCCTCAAGGGGGCGCACCACGAGCGTGTCCTCGATCCGGACGCCTCCCCGGCCCGGGAGGTGGACTCCTGGACCGACGGTGACCGGCACGCGGCTGTCCAGTTTACCCATGTCCGAGGGACCGAGGCGCGGCGCCTCCCGGATCTCCAGACCGATGCCGTGACCGACCGGGCGCGGAGAGGTCTCGGTGTGCCCCGCCGCCTTGAGGATCTCCCGCACGGCCCGGTCGGGCACACACTGCTCGACGCCCGGTCCGAGCGCCTCCCGGCCGGCCCGCTGGGCGCGGAACACCAGCCGGTGCAGCTCCACCTGCCAGGGCGCGGGGGCCGCTCCGATCACGAAGGTCCGGGCCGTCGACACCCCGTACCCGCGGTACCGCGCGCCGAGCACCACGGTCAGGAAGTCGCCCTCCTCCACCCTCCGGTCGGTGGGCTGGTGCGCCTGCTGGCCCGAGTGGCTGCCGGTGCCGACCGAGACCGGGAAGGCCGCCCGGTCCGCGCCGTGGTCGATCATCCGGCGTTCGAGCTCCATCGCCAGGTGCCGCTCGGTCCGGCCGACCAGGATCGACTCCAGCAGCTCGCCGAGCGCCTGGTCGGCGATCTCGGCCGCGATCCGCAGGTCGGCGATCTCGTGCTCGTCCTTCACCACCCGCAGCCGCTCCACCGCCTGGCCCAGGTCGCCGAGCCGCGCCCCCTCGGCCAGACCCGCCACCGCCCGGTGCCGGGCGACGGTCAGGTCGTGCTCCTCGACCGCCAACCGTCCCACCCGCAGCCCCGCCACGGAGGCGGCGGCGGCCAGCGCGGTGTCGGCACCCGCCGCGACCGGCACCTGGGTGACGTCCGGGGCGATCAGGTGCTCCCCCGTGTCGTCCGGCGGCAGGTCGTCCGGCAGTGTCAGCAGCACCTGATCCCGGGTGAGCAGCAGCGTCGCGCCGCACGGCGGGCACCCGGTCAGGTACCGCACGTTCGCCGCCCTGGTGATCAGCGCCGCGTCGGCCCCGGTCGCACTGCAGTGCTCCCGCAACCGCTCCCGCCGGCCCGCGTACGCATCAGACATGGGTCGAGCGTACGAACCCGCACCCCGATCCGCCCGCCGAACGCCCCCACCCGGGCACGCGGGCGGCGCCCGCCGGACCCGTGGAGGGGTCCGGCGGCTG
>NZ_JBHXKE010000285.1:0-10388 GCF_042722765.1 Kitasatospora sp. NPDC058406 | reverse complement strand
GCCCGGAGCCCCCGCCACGGCGGTTCGACCCCGTGTGTCTCTCACGCTCCGGTCCGGCGCGTCAGCCCTTGCGCTTCGGGCGGCCTCGCCGGGCCGCCCCGGAGCTGCCGCCGGAGCCCGAACCCGAGCCGCGCGGACGCCCGCCGGCGGCCCGGTTCCCGGCCGTCCTGGCACCGGCACCGGTACGCCCCGCGCCCGCCTTGCCCCCGCCGGACCTGCCCGCGCCGGACTTCCCGCCGGCGGGCGACTGCTTCGCCGGCGCGGCGGCGGCCGGAGCGGTCTGGCCCCGGCCGCGCGAGCTGTTGACCGTCCGGCCCCGGACGATCCCGATGAACTCCTCCACCAGATCGGTGGTCTGCTCCTCCGGCCACGACAGCGCCACCTGGGACTGGGCCGCGTCCGGCACCGGCCGGAAGGTGAGGTCCCGGCGGTGGTGCAGCCGGGCCAGCGACTGCGGGACGAGCAGCACGCCCACCCCGGCCGCCACCAGCTCGATCGCGTCGGCCGTGCTCGCGGGCCGCTCGACGGCCGCCCGCCCGGGCAGCGCGTCCCATGCGAGGGTGTCGTCCAGCGGGTGGAAGACCACCTCGTCGGCCAGGTCGCCGAGGCCCACCTCCTCCGCCGCCGCCAGCCAGTGGTCCTTGGGGAACACCACGACCGTCACCTCGGTGTACAGCGGGATGGCGCTGAGGCCGGTCCGGTCGACCGGCAGTCTCACCAGGCCGGCGTCCGCTCCCCCGGCCCGGAGCGTCGGCTCGGCCTCGGCCGCCTCCACCGCGACCAGGCCGAGCGGGACGTCCGGCAGCCGGTCCGCCCAGACGCGCGCCCACTTGCCGGGCGTCACGCCCGGGACGTACGCCAGCCGGAACGAAGGTGTCACCTGCATCTCTGTCACCCGGGTAAGGCTACCGACCGTGGCAGGGGGTGCCGTCCGCTCGCTTACCCTGGTGACCATGACATCGCTCAAGCAGAAGACCACGCAGACCATGAAGCCGGCGACGGCGGCGAAGAAGCTCGGGGTCTACCTCGGCGCCACCCCTGCCGACTTCCAGTCGGGCGTGATCTCCCGCGAGGAGCTCACCGCCCTCCAGTCCGAGCCGCCCCAGTGGCTCCAGGACCTGCGCCGCAACGGCCCGCACCCGCGGTCCGTGGTGGCCAACCGGCTCGGCGTCTCGGTCGCGGGCCTGGCCCGCGGCGGCGTCACCGAGGCCATCACCTCGGAGCAGATCGACGCTCTGCGCGAGGAGAACCCGGACTGGCTGCAGCGTGAGCGCACCATCCAGGCCGAGGTGCGCCGTGAGACCGTGCGGGTCAAGGAGAAGCACGAGAAGGAGGAGAAGCAGCGGCAGAAGGCCGAGGCGGCGGCCCAGCGCGGCCAGGCCCGCTGACCGGCGGCACTCCGCTCCTTCCCGTCGCTCGTTCGGCCCTGTCCGTTCGTTCGAGTCCATCGCCCGTTCGGCCCTGTCCGTTCGTTCGACCTCGTCGGTCGCCCGGCTCCGGCCGGCCGACCGGCACCGGTTCGGCACCCGCCGTCCCCCCGGCCCTCCGGCGTTCGCGCCGGAGGGCCGTCGCACGTCCGGAACCGGCTCCGCCGGGAGGGCCCCGAGCACCCGCAGGTCGCACACGGCCGACCCGCCGTACGCCGTCGCACCACCCCGACCGACGAGAACGGCCCCGGCGGCCCGAGCGGGGCGGGCGGGCGGACCGCCGGCCGGGTGGCAGCGCGGAGCCGAGCGGGTGACCCGCCCGACGTGTCGGCGGCGACACGGCGACCCCGGCGTGCGTCGGTGGGAACGCGCCGCTCTCCAGCGGCGTGCGCCCCTGTCCCCGGACCTGAGAGCCGCCGATGCCCCCCACCGCGCAGCTGCGCCGCCTGCTCCCCACCGCCGTCTGCACCCTGGCCGCCGTCCTCGCCGCCCCGGCCGCGCACGCCGCGCCACCGGGCCCGGGAGGCGGAACGAGTGCGAACCGGGGGGCCGGGATCGACTGGGACCGGGTGGCGGCCTGCGAGAGCAGCGGGAACTGGCACGTCAACACCGGCAACGGCTACTTCGGCGGCCTCCAGTTCGACCAGCCCACCTGGCGGGAGAACGGCGGCCTCGCCTACGCCCCCCGCGCCGACCTGGCCACCCGCGAGGAACAGATCGCCGTGGCCCACCACCTCGCCGGGAAGCGCGGCCTCGCCCCGTGGCCGGTCTGCGGGGCCCGCGCCGGCCGGACCGGAGAGCGCCCGCCCGTCACCACCCGACCCGGGACCGCCCCCGCCCCGTCGGAGTCCGCCGACCACGCCCCGGCCGACACCACCGCCTCCGCCGGCGCGGCGTCCTCCGTCGACGCCGCAGACCCGGCCGACTCCACCGACGCCGGGACGGGCGCCGCCTCCGGTCCCGCCGCGCCGCCCCCCGCCGACCGTCCCGCCACCTGGACGGTGCGCGACGACGACACCCTCGACACCATCGCCGGCCTGCTCCGGCTGCCCGGCGGCTGGCCGGCCCTGTACGAGCGGAACCGCACCGCACTCGGCGACGACCCCGACCTGATCCGGCCCGGGCAGCAACTGGTCCTGCCGCTCTGACGCCCCGCAGCCGGCCGGCGCCCCCTCACCCGGGGACGCCGGCCGCTCCCGTTGCGGCCCTCGCCGAAGGGCGCGCGGCGCCACTGCGGACGCCGGAGCGCTCGCGCCGCCGTCAGGCCGCGGCCCTCGGGGCGGCCGGACGGGTGGCCGGACGAGTGGCCGGGCGGGCGGCGAAGGAGACGGCCTCCATCAGCCGCCGGTGCCCGGTCTTCTGGACGGCGGCGATCCGCCAGACCGCCTCACCGCTCGCCCACGCGCGGACCAGCGTGTAGGTGGCGACCTTGCCCAGCCGGCCCGGGCGGCCCTTGTAGGTGTCGCCGACGGTGACCACCACGGCGACGTCCGGCCCGTAGAAGCGGACCTCGGTGATCTCCAACGCCAGCCTGGTGCCCTTGAGGAAGGTCTCGAAGAGCTCCTGGTGGGCGCGCCCGATCTCCGCGCCGCCGCGGTAGACGGTGCCGAGGTAGGTGACGTCGGTCGCGTCGGAGGTGAACAGCTCGCCGTACGCCGTACCGTCGGCGCGGTCCCATGCGTCCCGGGCGCGCTCCAGCACGGCGCGGACCTCGGCGACCTCGGTGCGGTCGGTGCGGTCAGCAGGATCGACGTTCACAGGTGCCCCCCATAGAAACTTCCCAGAAGAAGTTACTTCTTCAAAGATTTATCTTCCTTAAAGAAGAGATTAGGCAGGGGAGGTCCACCCGTCAACCCGCGGGCGGACGAACGGGCGGTTGAGGTGCGCGGTGGCGAGGACGGCCCCGGTACGGCGGGCGTCGTCCAGAAGCCGCACACGGGTGCGGCGGGCCGTCGCGGGATCCGCCTCGAAGGCGTAGCCGACCTCCGGGGCGGCCAGCTGCACCGCGTGGACCAGGACGTCCCCGGTGACCAGCAGCCGCCGGCCACCGCCTTCGACCAGCACCGACTGGTGCCCCGGGGTGTGCCCGGGCGTGGGCAGCAGGGTGACGGCGCCGCCGGACCCGCGCCCAGCGGCACCCGCGAGCACCGTCCGACCGTCCGCCTCGTGCAGCAGTCCGGCCCGGCGCAGCGGCTCCACGACGTACGTCATCGCCGTACGGGTCGGGGCGAGCGCCGCGATCTCGGCGCGCTGCACCACGTACCGGGCGTTCGGGAAGACCGGCACGCCGTCGGGCAGGACCGACCAGCCGAAGTGGTCCTCGTGCAGGTGGGTCAGGACCACGGCCTCGACGTCCGCCGGCCCGATCCCGGCGGCGGCCAGCACCCGGGGCAGCCGGCCGGGAACGGGCGCCCAGGCCGACGCCGGGCTGCCGACCGGCCCGACGCCGGTGTCGACCAGGGTGACCCGGCCTCCGGGCCGGCGGACGGCGAAGCAGCGGAAGTCCAGCTCCCAGGTGTCGCCCGGGCCGAAGGCCGCCGGGTCGAGGTCGCGGGCCCGCTCCCAGTCGGCCGGGGAGGCGGCCGGGAAGACGGCCTGCCGGGTGCCGGGGAACGGGCCGTGCGCGTCCAGCAGGGCCAGCACCTCGTACCGGCCGAGCCGCCGCGCGGCTGCGCCGCCCCCGGCGGAGGACGCCACCGCCGAGGTCCCCTCGGCGGACGGCCCCGCACCGGACGACTCGACCCCGGACGGCTCGGCCCCGGACGGCTCGGCGGCGGACGCGGGCGGGCCGGCGAGCGACCAGAGGGCGGCGGTGCCGGCGGCGGCGAAAGCGCCGCGCAGGACCTGACGGCGGGCGGGGTGGTCGGACGGATCGTTCACCGGTGCTCCTCGGGGCTCTGGTCGGACGGGCCGGTGGCGCGGGACGGGACGGGGTCCACGCGGGGGCAGGTGGGCCGGCGCCCTGACCCCCGTCCGGGGCGCCGGCAGGACCAAGGCTCCCGCCGCGAGCCGCCCCGCGGCTTGTCGTTTCTTGCGCGATCCGTCCGTGCCCGCGCAACCGGCGACAGCCGCCGCCCGCGCGAGTAGGGTGCGCGCATGCCGGTCGACCGCACCTGCCTGCTGAACGGCGACGACCTGTACGTCGCGGACGTCCGCTGCCAGGACCCCCCGCACGGCTGGACGGCGCTGCGACCGGCCACCGTGTTCGGCCTGGTGATGGTGCGCCGGGGGCTGTTCCGGGGCCGGATCGACGGCGTCGAGCAGCTGCTCGACCCGACCACCGTCTACGTCGAGCGGATGGGCAGCGAGCAGCAGTTCGCGCACCCGTGCGGTGGCGACGCCTACACCGAGCTGGTGTTGTCCGAGCCGCAGGTGGCGGCACTGCTGGGCGGCGACCCGAGGTGCCGGAGGGGCTGGTGTTCACCACTCCCCGGACGGCACTCGCGCAGCGGCTGCTCACCGCCCGGGCGCGCGACGGCGCCGACTCCTTCGAACTCGCCGAGCGCGCCGTCGCGTTGGCCGCCGAGGTGCTGACCACGCTGGCCCCGGCGCGGGTGGCGAGCGGTCGGCCCGGCCGGGACGCGGACCGGCGCCGGGTGGTGGACGCCGCACGCGCCGCGCTGGCGGCCGATCTCGGACTGGGCCTGGAACAGCTCGGGCGGGCGGTCGGCTGCTCCCCGCACCACCTCAGCCGGATCTTCCGGGCCTCCACCGGCGAGGGCCTCGCCCGCTACCGCAACCGGCTGCGGGTCACCCTGGCCCTGGAACGGCTGACCGAGGGCGAGACACGGCTGGCCGTGCTCGCCCAGGAGCTCGGCTTCGCCGACCAGGCGCACCTGACCCGGGTCGTCGGTCGCACCGCCGGTCTGCCGCCCGGGAGGCTGCGGGTGCTGCTGGGGCCGGTCGGCTCGGTCCCGTCGTCCGCCTGACGGCCGCACACCGCTTCGTTCCGCTTCCCCCTCGCCCGCGCCCCCTGGTCCCGTCGTCCCGTCGGCCTCCCGTCGGCCCGGCCGGGCGGCGCGCGGGGCCGGGCGCGTAGGCTCGGCGGATGCCCACGATGCCGCCCCCGCTGACCCGCCTGCACGACCGCGAGGCGCTCGCCGACCGGTTCCGCCACGACCCGGAGCTGCACCTCTTCGAACTCGGCGACCTCGACGATCCGTTCTGGCCGCACACCACCTGGTACACCCTCGCGGACGGCTCGGACGACGGCTCGGACGAGGGCACGGGGGAGGGCCCGGTCGCGTTGCTGTACGGAGTGGGCGAGTTGCCCACCCTGCTCGGCCTCACCCGGCCCGAGCGGCACGGGCACCTCACCGAGCTGCTGCGCGCGATGGGCCCGGTGCTGCCGGACCGGTTCCTCGCCCACCTCACCGGCGGCGGCGCGGAGGCGCTCGCGCCCGGGTACCGCGTCGAGCACCGGACGGCGATGCTGCGGATGGCGCTCACCGACCGCACCGCCCTGAGCACCGGTGCCGGTTCGTGGCAGGTCGGCCCGCTCGGCGCTCCGGACCTGGCGGACCTGCTCGCCCTCTTCGCCGCCGGCTACCCCGGCAACTGGTTCGACGAGCGGATGCTGACGACCGGCCCCTACGTCGGGGTCCGGGACGCCGACGGCCGGCTCGTCGCGGCCGCCGGCGTGCACGTCCACTCCCCCGCCCACCGGGTCGCGGTGATCGGCAACGTCACCACCCACCCGGAGTTCCGCGGCCGGGGGCTCGCCGCCGCCTGCACCACCCGCCTCTGCGAGGTGCTGTCGCCGACCACCGACCACATCGGCCTCAACGTCCGGGCCGACCACCCGACCGCCGTCTCGCTCTACGGGCGCCTGGGCTTCACCACCGTCACCGCCATCGACGAGTGCGTGATCGCGGCAGTCTGACGGGCTGCCCGCACGCCGCCCGGGCCCGTCGGCGTCCGCGCGTGCGTCCCCCGTGCGTCCGTACCTGTGTGCGCGGAAAGTCGGACCGGCCGACTTCCCGCGCACGGGCGCACGGGTCTTCCCGTGTCAGGGCGTCAGCGGGTCACCGGCCAGGAGAGGGCGGAGGTGAGGCGGACCCGCAGGGCGGGGTCCAGGACGGCGGGCGTCGGGTCGGTGGCGGTGGCGGTGAGGGTGTGGACCCGGCCGCGCGGGCCGGGGAGCGGCACGGTGACGAGGTCGACGGCGGCGCGGCCCCGCAGCTGCCGGAGTTCGCGGCCGTCCAGGGACCACCGGACCGTGGTGCCCGTGACCGGGAGATCGACGGTGAGCCGGTCGGCCCTGGTGAGCGGGGTGCCGGCGGGAGTGGGGCTGGTGAGCGGGACGGCGTGCCGGTAGAAGCCGGCGATCATCGCCTCGCGGCCCGGCAGGTTGAACTCGCGGCCGAGCGACCTCATGATCGAGTTCTCCGTCGGCCGGTAGAGCCCCCTGGGGTAGTACCCGCCGCCCTCGTACGCGCCGACGACGCCGCCGTCCGGCGAGGTCCGGCCGAGCCAGCGGTACCACTTGGCGTGTTCGCGGGCCAGCCGGTCGGCGGGCAGGGTGCTGATGTTGGGCTCGCCCGGCTCCCCCTCCTCGGCCGGGTAGGTGTCGGTGCCTTCGTAGAAGTACTCGTCGGCGAGCTTGCCCAGCGAGTGGCCGGTCTCGTGCACGGCGATCTGCCCGGACCTGGCGTTGCTCCCGGCGACGGTGGCGATGCCGTCGTAGCCGAGCGGGGACGCCACGTTGTAGCCGGCGCCGCCGTACTTGGCGGTGTTGGCGACGACGAGGACGAGGTCGGCCCGGGGCGCCTTGGCGGCGTACCTCTCGACCGCCCCGGTGTCGACGCAGAGCAGCCGTTCGATGTCCTCGCACCAGAAGTAGGAGCCCAGCGCGGTGTTGCGGACGGTGGCACGGTCCGGGTCCCCGGTGATGCCGGAGTCGGTGGAGACGGTGGAGACGGCCCAGACGTTGAAGAGGCCGCGATAGGCGGCGTACGGCTCGACGGCGCTCGTCTCCTGCCACTTGGCGACGGCGTCGGCGCGGAACTTCTCCTGCTCGGCGGCGGTGTAGCCGTCACCGATGACGACCACGTCGAGCTTGTCGGCGGTCGCGCCGTTGCGGAGGATCGGGGTGACCTCGCCGTCCCCGGCGGCGGGTGCGATGCCCGGCCGGGCGTCGGCGAGGTACGGGGAGGTGCCGGGCACGGTCGCGTGGCCGGCGGGGCCGTCCTCGCCGAAGACCTCGACCCGGTGGCGCGGGCCGCTGCCCGGCTCGGCGGCGGAGCTTGCGGCCGGGACCGCCCCGAGGGCCGCGAGGGCCAGGGCGCCGGTCAGGACGATCGAGCCGAACCTTCGGTTGCGCACGGGAGTTGCTCCTCTGAGGGGGAGGGCCGGTGATCCGCCATGCTATGCACCTGACAACCCGTCGGCACAAGGCCCGCGCACCTTCGCCCCCTCCCCCCTCGCGAACCGGGTGCCGGGTCCCGGGTCCCAGCGGCGCCCGGGTTCCCGGCCCGCGTGCGTCTCAGCCCACGTGGACACGGGGCCGGCGCGAGCGGTCGGGCTCGGCCTCGCGCAGCACCTCGCGGGTGACCGGCGCGACCTCGCCCTGCCCGAACAGGAAGAACCGCAGGAACTGCGCGAACGGGTTGCCCTCGGTCCACTCGAAGTAGATGTGCGGCTGCTGCCCGGTCCGGTCCCGGGCGGTGAGCAGCAGCGCGGCCAGCGCGTTGGGCACGCTGGAACTCTCCAGCCTGAGCACCCGGTAGCGGTCGTGCAGCACCTCGCCGTGGACGGTCAGCACCGACTCGAACTCGGACGGGTCACGGACCGTCACCTCGACGAAGACCAGGTCGTCCTCGGCGGGGATGTCGTTGTCCGTCCGGATCTGCCGCTTCTTCTCCTGGTACTCCGCGAGGTCCCGGCGGTGGGGCTCGTTGGCGATCAGCCGCAGCGGCCGGTGGGTGTAGTCGCGGACGAAGCGCTCGGCGGCCTCGTCGAGCACGACGTCGGTGACCCGCAGCTCGAACGCGCGCTTGAGCCGGGAGAGCAGCGAGACCAGCACGATCGCGGCGATGAAGCAGGCTCCGATCTTCACGCCGTCGGGCCGCTCGGCGATGTTGAGCGCCGTGGTGTAGACGAAGACCGCCGCGATCACCGCGAAGCAGGCGGTCCGGCCCCGCTCGCGGGCGGCGTGGGCGGCGATGGTGACGGCGATGGCCGCCGAGCTGATCAGCACCAGCACGCCGGTCGCGTACGCGCCGCCCTGGGCGTCCACGCTGGCGTCGAAGATCCAGGTGACCAGGAAGGCGATCAGGGTCAGCACGATCACCATCGGGCGGACGGCGCGGGCCCAGTGCGGGGCCATGCCGTACCGGGGCAGGTAGCGCGGCAGCAGGTTGAGCATGCCCGCCATCGCGGAGGCGCCGGCGAACCACAGGATGGCGATGGTGGAGAGGTCGTAGACGGTGCCGAAGGCGTTGCCGAGGTAGTCGTGCGCCAGGTAGGCGAGCGCGCGGCCGTTGGCCTCCCCGCCGGGCTCGAACGCCTCCTTCGGGATCAGCAGGGTGGTGATGAGGCTGGTGGTGATCAGGAAGACGCTCATGATCAGCGCCGCGGTGGTGAGCAGCTTCCGCGCACCGCGGATCCGGCCGGTGGGGCGTTCCTCGGTGTCGTCCGGGTCGCCCTCGATGTGCGGCATCACGGCGACGCCGGTCTCGAACCCGGAGAGGCCGAGCGCCAGCTTCGGGAAGGTGATCAGGGCGACGCCGACCATCGCCACCACGTTGCCGTGCTCGGCGGTGAGCGCCTCCGTCCAGTCCGTCACCAGGGTCGGGGACTCGACGACGTGGTAGAGGCCGGTGACCACGACGACGACGTTGAGCGCGAGGTAGATCCCGACCAGGACGACGGCCACCCCGATCGCCTCGCTGAAGCCCTTCAGGAAGACGGCGCCGAGCAGGCCGACCAGGATCAGGGTGACCAGGACGTGCCGACCGGCGAGGGCGTCGGCCAGGTGCGGGTTCTCGACCATGTGGGCGGTGGCGTCCGCCGCGGACAGGGTGATGGTGATCATGAAGTCGGTGGCCGCGAAGCCGAGCAGGGCGAGCACGAAGAGCTTGCCCTGCCAGAACGAGAGCAGCCGCTCCAGCATCGCGATCGAGCCCTCGCCGTGCGGGCTCTCCCGGGCCACCCTGCGGTAGACCGGCAGCGCGCCGAAGAGGGTGACGGCGACGAGTACCACGGTCGCCACCGGGGAGAGCAGACCGGCCGCGAGGGCCGCGATGCCCGGCTGGTAGCCGAGGGTGGAGAAGTAGTCGAGGCCGGTCAGGCACATCACGCGCCACCAGGGGCGGCCCTGCTCGACCGGGAGCTGGGCGTGCGGGCCCGGGTGCTGCTTGGCCCGGTCGGCGAGCCCCTCCAGTAGCCAGGCCCGGCATCGCTGCCGGGCCGATGCCCCCGACGCCCCCGGTGTCCCCGGTGTCCCGGCACTCCGCCGCGCGGCGCGCCCCGCGCCGCCGGCCTCGCCACGGCCGCGGGCCCGGCCCTCGCCCCCGCCTTCGCCCCCTCCTTCGCCCTCGCCCGACCCGACCGCACCCGACGAAGCCACCCTGCACTCCCGTCCACGTCCCGAAGCCGCGCGCCGCCGGGGCGACGGCCAGCCGCAGGCTATGCGACCGGCCCCGTCACCTCCGGGAACGCCTCGGCGGAGTCCCCTCGTCGGTCCAGTCGTGAACGCCCGCGGCCCCGGAACCGGACGGTTCGGGGGCCGCGGGCGGCCGGGCGGCGACCCGGCTCAGCGGAAGGTGCGCAGGCGCAGGCTGTTGCCGACCACGAAGACCGAGGAGAAGGCCATCGCCCCGCCGGCGATCATCGGGTTGAGCAGGCCGGCGGCGGCCAGCGGGAGCGCGGCCACGTTGTAGCCGAAGGCCCAGAACAGGTTGCCCTTGATGGTGGCCAGGGTCCGGCGGGAGAGCCGGATCGCGTCGGCGGCCGAGCGCA
>NZ_JBHXKE010000284.1:0-10419 GCF_042722765.1 Kitasatospora sp. NPDC058406 | reverse complement strand
TGTCGCAATCCACACCGAGCCAGAAGGCCCTCACTCATTTCAAGATCACCACGCCGTGAGCCCTGTCACCAACCTCCGTGGTCAGTACACCTAGGAACGCCACCGGGGGCGCTGCCCGGCGGCGGACCCGCCGCCGGGCGTCAGCGCCCTTCGAGGGTGACGGTGACCGCGGTGCCCGGTCGGGCGCCCGGGAGACGGATCCGGGCGGTGCCGGCCCGCTCCCCGGCGGGCTGGTCGAGCGCGACCAGTGCGCCGGCCGGTCGCACGGTGATCCGCACGCCGGCCGGGAACGCGGCGGCGGGCAGGACGAGTTCGGTGGCGTGGCCGGTGCCGTCGGCGGCCCACCGGACGGTGTGCGAGGCGCCGTCCGCGGTGGTGCGCGCGGCCGTCCCGGCCACCGCGGCCGGGTAGGGGCCGAAGGCCGGTCCGTGGCCCGGGGCCGGCCGCCCGGCCGGATCGAGGGCGCAGTAGCCGCCGTCGCCCCGGCACCAGTACCACATCGTCCAGCCGGCGGCGAAGCCGTCCATGGCGTCGACCTGGCGGCGGACCAGCAGGGCGTTCCCGGGCCTGCGGGCGTCGGGCGGCCCCCACTCGCCGACCAGCACCGGCAACCGGTGCGCGGCGGGGTACGCGGCGATCGCGGCGGTGTAGTCCTCCACGAAGCCGCCGGCCGGGTCCCAGTCGGCGCCGGACTCGACGGCGGTGTCGTAGAAGTGCGGCGCGAAGCCGAGCCGGGGGGCGCCGGGGCGGGGGTCGGTGAAGCCCGGCAACCGGGTCGGCACGCCTTGGCCGACCAGGACGGTCGGTTCGACGAACAGCCAGGCGCGCCGGTCGACCCGGCGCACGGCGGCGATCAGCCGGCGGTACATGTCGGCGAGCCGGCCCTGCTCCAGCGCGGCGGAGGCGGCGGCGAGCACCGCGGGGTCGGTCGGGTCGCCGTCCACCGGGCCGAACGGTTCGTTGAACAGGTCGTAGCCCAGGAGCGAGCGGTGGCCGCGGAGTTCGCGGGCCAGCCGGGTGTAGAAGTCGGCCTGCCAGGCGCGGAGGTCGGGGTCGTCGTAGAGGTGGCGGAAGGCGGCCTGGACGGCGGGCTGGAAGTAGCCGGCGAACCAGTCGTCGGGGTCGGCCTCGAAGGGCAGGTCGTCGTCGCGGGTCGCCCAGAGCGGGATGCCGCGGTCGCCGCCGCCGAACTTCGGGCCGTAGACGTCCTGGTGGAAGTCGACCAGGGCGAGCACGCCGTACCGGTCGGCCCAGCCGAGGAGCCGGTGCAGACGGCCCAGTTCGGCCTGGTCCAGCCGGCCGCGGCGGGGCTCCAGCCTGGTCCACGAGACGGCCACCCGGATCAGCGTGAAGCCCCGGGCGGCGAGGGACTCGACGTCCTGCTCGGTGGCCTCGGCGTACTTGTCGAGGTTGAAGCCGCGCAGCCGGAGCTGGCGGCCGGAGGCGTCGACCGGGTCGGTGCGGCCGTCCGGGCCGGTGACGGCGGCGGTGGGGAACGCCGCCTGACGGTGCGGTGGCCGGGCCGCGGCGGGTGGGGCGGACAGCGTGGTGCCGGCGGTGGTGGCGGCGAGGAGGAGGGCAACGGCGGTGCGGCGCAGGCGCATCGGGACCTCCGGAGCGGGGGAGGGTGGGGCCCGATGATGCCGGGGCCGGCATGTCCGGCACAAGGGTGCGGTGGGGAGTCGGCGCCGGGCCGGCGGGGTGCGGGGGCGGCGGGGCGGAGGCGGGGCCTCAGCCGGCTGTCGGCTCCGGCGCCGCCGAGCCGGTGGACAGGGCGGTCGGCAGGTCGGCCGCGGCGGCCAGCCGGCCCCAGAGCAGGTCGGCGAGGGCCTGGACCATCCGGGCCCGGGAGCAGGGCTTGGACTCCAGCCACCAGTCCCCGGCCGCCAGCACCATGCCGGTGATGCCCCGCCCCCAGGCCTCGGCGAGGAGTTCGCGGTCGGCGCCGAGGTCGACCTGGCCCGCGACGGCCCGGGTGATCTCCTCGGCGATCTGGCGCAGCGCCGGCGCGAGCGCGTTCCCGGCTCCGCTCGGGTCGCCCGGCTCGGGGTGGGTGAGCAGCCGGTACACCTGCGGGCGGGACTCGATCCCGGCCAGGTAGGTGTCCAGCACGTGTTCGACCCGGTCGCGCCGCTCCAGCGGTTCGGCGAGCGCGGCGCGGACGGCGGCCAGCAGCCCGCCGGTGTGCCGCTCGGTCAGTGCCCTGATCAGGCCGTTCCGGTCGCCGAAGTGGCGGTAGAGGATCGGTTTGGTGATGCCCGCCTCGGCGGCGATCGCGTTCATGCTGGCGCCGGGCCCGTCGCGCTGGACGACCCGGTCGGCGGCGTTGAGCAACTGCTCCCGGCGGGGTTCTGGGGACATGCGCTGTTCCTTCGCTAGGGCGTTGACACCGGTTACCAAGCAGTAGCAGACTCCGACGATGTTACCCGAGGTAACACCCCGGTCGGCCGCACCCTTCTTCGGAGGCACGCACCCATGAGCACCTTCTCGCTGGACCCGGGCGAGGACCAGCTCGCCGTACGCGACTGGCTGCACGGCTTCGCCGCCGACGTGATGCGGCCCGCCGCCGCCGAGTGGGACGAGCGCGAGGAGACCCCCTGGCCGATCATCCAGGAGGCCGCCAAGCTCGGCATCTACTCGCTCGACTTCTACGCCCAGCAGTACTTCGACCCCTCCGGCGTGGGCATACCGATCGCCATGGAGGAACTCTTCTGGGGAGACGCCGGCATCGGCCTCTCCATCGTCGGCACCACACTGGCCGCCGTCGCCGTGCTCGCCAACGGCACCGACGAGCAGATCGGCACCTGGGCGCCGCAGATGTTCGGCACCCCGGACGACGTCAAGGTGGCCGCGTTCTGCTCCTCCGAGCCGGACGCCGGCTCCGACGTCTCCGCGCTGCGCACCCGGGCCGTGTACGACGAGGCCACCGACGAGTGGGTGCTCGACGGCACGAAGACCTGGGCGACCAACGGCGGGATCGCCGCCGTCCACGTGGTGGTGGCCACCGTCGACCCGGCGCTCGGCGCGCGCGGGCAGGCCTCCTTCGTGGTGCCGCCGGGCACCCCCGGGCTGAGTCAGGGCCAGAAGTTCAGGAAGCACGGCATCCGGGCCTCGCACACCGCCGAGGTGGTGCTGGACGCCGTCCGGGTGCCCGGGCACTGCCTGCTCGGCGGCCGGGAGAAGCTGGACGAGCGCCTCGCCCGGGCCCGGGAGGGCGTCCGCAAGGGCGGGCGGAACGCGGCGATGGCCACCTTCGAGGCCTCCCGCCCGGCCGTCGGCGCACAGGCGATCGGCATCGCCCGGGCCGCGTACGAGGTGGCTCTCGACTACGCGAGGACCCGGGTGCAGTTCGGCCGCCCGATCATCGACAACCAGGGGGTGGCCTTCCAGCTGGCCGACATGAAGACCCGGATCGACGCCTCACGGCTGCTGGTCTGGCGGGCCTCCTGGATGGCCGCGAACAACCTGCCGTTCACCTCGGCCGAGGGCTCGATGTCCAAGCTGTACGCGGGCGAGACCGCCAAGTGGGTCACCGCGCAGGCGATGCAGATCCTCGGCGGCAACGGCTTCACCCGGGAGTACCCGGTCGAGCGGATGCACCGGGACAGCGCGATCTACTCGATCTTCGAGGGGACCAGTGAGATCCAGCGCCTGGTGATCGCCCGGGCGGTCTCCGGACTTCCGATCCGCTGAGCGGCGGGGTCCGCGGAGTCCGCCGGGTCCGCGGCGTCTGTGGGGTCCGCTGTGCCTGCGGGGTCCGCGATGCCCCGGGGGGCGGGCCTCAGCGGGCGGCCCAGAAGGCGAGCCCGGCGGACAGCGCGCCCACCACCGTGCCGACGACGGTCTGCGCGGTGGTGTGGTCCCGCAGCACCACCCGGGACCAGCCGATCGCCGCGACCAGCGGGCAGAGCAGCAGCCACCAGGGCCCGAGCGCGATCGCCAGGCACACCGTCGCGCCGCTCGCCACGGCGGTGTGCACCGAGACCTTCCACCAGACGGTGATCACCAGGATCGGGACCAGCGAGGCGAACATCGCCAGCACGATCGCGGTGAGGTCGGCCGGCGCGTCCAGGCCGAGCATCACGCCGAAGGCCGTCGCGACCGAGCCCATGACGAACGGGAGGACCGTCAGCCGCCGCTGCCGGTGGCCGACGTGCCGGTCCTCAAGGGTGCCCCTGCGGATGCCGCGCCGGATGAACAGGGTCGGGATCACGGCCGCGAAGAGCGCCGCGAACGCCGCCCAGCCGAGCCCGCTCCAGCCGTACCGCACCCCGCCGAGCAGGAGGACCAGGCAGATGATCACGTTCTTCGGCTCCAGGCCGTCGGTGATCTGCCGGGCCCGGATCGTCGCGGGCGTGGGCTCGGTCATCGCGGTGGGGCTCCAGGACGGACTCGGCGGCGGAACGGTCGGATGATCATATCGACGGCCGTGCGGCGGTCCGGCGGCACGGCGGCACGGTGATACCGCGAGGGCGGCGGACCGAGGCGCGGCGGGGCTCAGAACCGGGGCGGCCGGCGCTCCAGGAAGGCCGCGAGCCCCTCCCGGACGTCGGGCGACTCGCGGGAACGGCGTTCCCAGGGCGCGAGGGCCGCCGCGGCCTGCTCCGGGGCGACGGCCAGGGCGGCCTTGACGGCGCCGATGGTCTGCGGCGAACGGGTGGTCAGCAGACGGGCGAAGTCCAGCGCGGCGGCGTCCAGTTCGGCGGCCGGGAGGACCCGGTCGGCCAGGCCGAACGCGGCGGCGTCCGGGGCGGGCAGCAGCTCGCCGGAGAACAGCAGGTACTTGGCGCGGGACGGTCCGACCAGCCGGGCCAGCCGCAGCGTGGGCACCGCCGGGTAGACCACGCCGAGCTTGGCCGGCGTGATGCCGAGCCGCGCGTCCTCGGCGACGAACCTCAGGTCGCAGGCGACCGCGAGCTGGCAGCCGCCTCCCACGCAGGCGCCGTGGACCACGGCGATCGTCGGGTGCGGGAAGGCGGCCAGCGCCTCCTCGGCGGCGACGTTGATCGCGTGGTACTCGTCGGCGCGGTCCGGGTCGCCGTAGACCCCGGCGAGTTCGTCGATGTCGGCACCGGCGCTGAAGGTGCCGCCCGCGCCGGTCACCAGCAGGGCGCGCAGGCCCGGCTGTTCGGCCAGGCGCAGCAGCACCTTCGGCAGGGCCTGCCAGATCTCCAGGGTGACGGCGTTGCGCCGGTGCGGGCGGTCGAACTCCAGGACCGCCAGGCCGTCCTCGCCGAGGTGGGCGTTGAGGCCGTCGACGTGGGTGGGCAGCGGGGTGCGGTCCCGCGTCAGCAGCGGCCTGGCGGCCATGGGCACCTCCGGGAGGGTGGACGGGTGCGGCCACTCTCTCAGGACCGGATGCCGCGGTGCGGTCCGGGGCCGCCGGCCCGCCGGGTGCACCCACCGGGCCGGGGGTCCCGGACCGACGGTGCGGTCAGGGCGTCCCCGAAGCCCCGGGTGTCCCCGAAACCCCGGGCGTGCCCGAAGCCCCCGAGACGCCCTACGCCCCGGCAGCCTCCGCCGCCCCGGCCGGGCCGCCCGCGGGCTTCCACTCGTGGGTGAGCATCGACCAGACCTCGCCGTCGTGGTGGACGCCCCGGTGCAGGTAGCTCTCCCGCATGACGCCCTCCAGCGTGAAGCCCAGCCGCTGGGCCACCGCCCGGCTGCGGACGTTGTCGGGCCGGTTGTGCCACTCGATCCGGTGCATGCCCCGGGTGGTGAAGGCGTAGTCGATCAGGAGCCGGACGGCGGTGCCGATCAGGCCCCGGCCCTCGGCGGCGGGCTCGGTCCAGACGCCGATCTCGCAGGTGCCGGTCTTGGTGTCCCACTGCACGAACATCACGCCGCCGACCAGCGTGCCGTCCAGCCAGATCCCGAAGAGCCGGGCGGAGTCGGCGGCCTGCCGGTCGGCGTAGCGCTGCAGGACGGCGCGGGCCGACTCGAGGTCGGTGGCCAGGGCGGCCCAGCCGATCCACCGGTCGATGTGCGCCCGGCCGCGCTCGATGTGGGCCAGGTACTCGGGGGCCTGCCACGGCTCCAGCGGGCGGAGCACGGCGTTCTCGGCGAGGGGGAGGGCGAACATGGGCTGGCCTTTCGTGGCGCGTCGGGCGGACGCGGTCGGTCCGGGTCGTTCGCACGGGTGATCGTGCTTCGTCCATACATAACAAACGTTTGGTACGTAAGATAGCCCCATGACGCCGGCCCGTGGAGATCATGACGCCCGCCGCACCGAGGTCTCGCAGGCGGTGTGGGGGGTGCTGTCCACCCGCGGCTTCGAAGGGCTGACGCTGCGGGCGGTGGCCGCCGAGATGGGGGCCAGCACCGGGCTGTTGACCCACTACTTCCCGAGCAAGAAGGCCCTGGTCGCGCACGCGCTCGACGTCCTGGAGCGGCGCTCGGGCGCGCGGCCGAGGCGTGCCGCGCCGGCCGACGGCAGCCCGCCGCCCCCCGAGGGGCTGGCCCGGCTGCGGGCGGCGCTGCTGGACATCCTGCCGCTGGACCCGGCCGCGGTGGCCGGCAACCGGATCTGGGTCGGTTCCTGGGACGTCGCGCTGGCCGATCCGGACCTGGCCGACGCGCACGCGGCGCGGTACGGGCGGGCCCGTGCGGCGATGACGGAGCACGTCGAGGCCGCGCAGCGGCTCGGGGAGCTGTCGGCGGAGGCGCCGGCGGCGCAGCTCGCGGCCGGGGCCCAGGCCTTCGCGCTGGGCCTGGTGGTGCAGGCGCTGTTCGCTCCGGCGGAGTTCCCGCCGGAGCGGCAGGTGGCGCTGCTGGACGCCTATCTGGTGGGCCTGGCGGCCTCGGCGGCGGCGGGTGCCGCCACCGCGGACGGGGCGGGTGCGGCGGGCGGGGCGGGTGGGGTCGTCGGGGCCGTTCGCCCGGGCTGATCGGCGGCCGGGCGGTGATGTCCGGCCGCGGCGTAAGGCCCGAAACGGGCATTCCGCCGGGTGTAGTTCGGGGTATCCCCTTTTCGCCGTGTTTTTGTCCGCGGTCATGACACGGATGGTCACGGCATATGCGCGGTGGGTACCCGGGATTCACGGCGGCGGGGGGCGCGATGACGGGTCCGGCGCCTGCGGTGGCCTGCGGGAAAAACAGTGTGGCGCCCCCAGCAGGATTCGAACCTGCGACCTACCGCTTAGAAGGCGGGTGCTCTATCCGCTGAGCTATGGGGGCGGGACGGGCGGCACCCTGATGGGCGTGACCGTTGCCGGGACCGGGCGGCGGGCGCGTGGCGCCCGTTGTCCGTCCCCGTGCCTGAGGGTGGGGTGTGGGGGTTGGCGGGCCCTTGCCCTGTCGGGACAGGATAAGGGTGTCTCGATCCTCGGTCGGGCGTAACGACACCGCCGTTGGTGTGTCGGCCTCGGTGGAGCGGTCCGATAATCGCAGGTGAAGGCCGTGAGTGCAGCGGTCTGGCGGTGTTCCGCGCCGGACGTTGTGCAGTCGTTACGGGGCTGTCTCCCCACCCGTTATGGATTCGGCACGGAGAAAGCGCCGCGGTCGAGGCCGGCCCCGGCGCGGGTGGGGGGCCGCATTCGGGTTCGTTCGGTCGGATGACGTGCGCGGACGGTCGGCGGGCCGCCCGTGGGGGTGTCCGGGGTCGGGCGGCGATCCGGGGCGATTGTTGTCATGGACCCGCAGATCGGGGGCCTGATGGTCACACAAAGGCTGAAATTCACCCCTGAGAGTGACAGTGGTTTTCCACAGCCCCGAGTTGTCCACAGGATTTCCGATCCCCCTGGTACGGATTTCCCCGAGAAGCGCACTCTCAACGCGCACCGGTCGATTCCGTACGGTGCAACCGGGAGAGCGGAGCGTGGCTGTGTACGAGACCGTCATGACGATGATCGGGAATGCCGCCGCGGCGGCGGGTCGCATCCGGGCGTCCGGCGGAGTGCGACCGCGCACGTCCGACCGGCGCCGACCGGGCGGCGGCCCGACCCGGCCGGAGAGCTCCGGGCGGACGGCGGGGTGTCGCGGGTGGCGGCGCGGTCCGAGGCGGGCGCCGGCCTGCGCGGGTGGGTACCGGCGGGCCTCGGCGGGGCGTCCGTCCGGCGCGCTGACGAAGGGTGACCCGGCGGTGGTGGGCGGGAGGCTGAGGGGGCGGGAGTGGGCGGCGGAGGCGGCCGGTGGGCCGGAGGCGAGATCGCCGAACGGTCGGTCGGACACGATCCGAGCTGCGGGGCGGTGACGTTCGCGCGGGGGAGGGGCGTTCCGGGCGGGCCTGCGGGTGGCGCCGGGGCTGCGGGGCGTGGGCTCGGACTCGTCGCGGGGAGGCCGTGCCGGGGCGGATCGTGGGCGTCCTACGGGCGGGGAGGGGCTTGGTGACGGCGGTGTTGGGGGTCGCGCAGGTGTCGTGCGAGGGAAGCGGGGGTGTCGACCGGCGGCGGGCGGGGCGGCGGGCGAGCGCCTTGACTGTCGACAAATATGTTGATCGAGAAGGTTGTTGGGACCGCCCGTGCAATCCCGTTCCGGTTAAGAGAAAGATCCAGACTTTCTGGCAGGGCGTCAGCTTGTGTGGATACTGGGAGCGTTGATAACGATACAGATACGGAATCGTCCTAATTTCGCATGGGGGTTTCCGGGCCCCTGGGGCTCAATAGGATTCGTCTGGTTCACATCGTGAAGCAGCGCCACAGGGGGCGCGGCAAGCAAGGCGGGCTGCCATCGGCAAGGCCCGGCCCGGAGGGATCCCAGATGTTCCAGAGGCATGGGCGGAGTCTTCCGCGCATCACCACTGTCATGCTCACGACCAGCGTTGCGCTGGGCGGAAGCCTGTTCGCAGCCGGTGCGGCGGCTGCGGCCGACGCGCCGGGAGACGGTGTCACGGCAGTGGTCCAGCCGACCATGATGAGCGAGGAGATCGCCATCGAGGGCGGCCACTCGATCCAGGGCGGGCTGTTCACCCTCAAGACGGCCGACGGTGAGATCAAGACGTACTGCATCGACATCGACCACCCGGTCGACATCACCAAGGCCATCGAGTACCGCGAGTCCGACTGGAAGTCGAGCTCGCTCGGCCGCCCGGAGAAGGCTCAGGACGCCTCCAAGATCCGCTGGATCCTGGAGAACTCCTACCCGCAGGTGACGGACCTCAAGAAGCTGGCCGCCGACGCGGGCGTCAAGGGCGAGCTCACCAAGGAGGACGCCGCCGCCGGGACCCAGGCCGCGATCTGGAAGTTCTCCGACGGCAAGAACGCCACCCCGGTCGACGCCGAGGCCAAGCAGCTCCGCGACTACCTGGTCAGCGAGAAGAACAAGGGCATAGCCGCGGAGCCCAAGCCGTCGCTGAGCCTCACCCCGGACTCGGTGTCGGGCAAGCCCGGCACCAAGCTCGGCCCGTTCACCATCAACTCCAGCGCCAACGAGGTGAAGCTGGCGCTCGCCGGCGACGCCGCCGACAAGGTCAAGCTGGTCGACAAGGACGGCAAGCCGGTCGCCGACCTGGCCGGCCCGGTCGCCAAGGACACCCAGCTGTGGCTGGACGTCCCGGCCGACACCCCGGACGGCACGGCCACGGTCAACGCCGCCGCCGAGACCGTGGTGCCCAGCGGCCGCGTCTTCCTCAGCAAGGGCTACACCCCGGAGAAGCACAGCCAGACCATGATCCTGGCGGGCTCCACCAAGCTCAGCGTCAAGGACTCCGCCAAGGCGACCTGGAAGGCCGCCAAGGGTGCGCTGATCGACAGCACCGCCGTGGTCGAGTGCGTCGCCAACGGCGTCAAGGTGTCGGTCGCCAACGGCGGCGACGAGGCGGCCACCGTCTCGGTGAAGCCGGGCAAGGACCTCACCGTCCAGCCGGGCAAGATCGAGACCGTCGTCGTCCCGGTCGCCGAGGACACCGCCTACGACATCACCGTCACCGGCCCGAACGGCTTCACCAAGAACTTCAAGGGCATCCTGGACTGCAAGACGGTCAGCGTGACCACGCCGACCCCCACCCCGACGGCCAAGCCGTCGACCCCGGCGCCGACCACCCCGGCCCCGAGCACCACCCCGTCGGCGACCAAGAGCGCCACCCCCACCCCGTCGGCGACCGTCAGCACCACGGCCGCCCAGCCCGCCCCGGCGGTCACCAGCTCGGCCCCCGGCACCACCGGTGGCCTGGCCGCGACCGGCGGTAGCGACGCCACCCCGATCATCGCCGCCGTCGCCGGCGGTCTGGTCGTGGCCGGCGGTGCCGCGGTCTTCCTGCTGCGCCGTCGTGGCCGCCACGGTGGCACCGCCGCCTGAAGCGCCTCTGCCTGAAGCACCTACGCTACCCGGGGCGCCTCTACCCGAGGCGTCTCGACCCGGGGCACCTCCGCCCGAGGCGCCGAGGAGCTGACACCCGGCCCGGGCCCCCCCCCCACCGGGGGGGGGGGGCCGGGCCGGGCCCGGTGGGGGGCCCCCGGGCCGGGGGGGGCGGGCACGCGGGCC
>NZ_JBHXKE010000283.1:0-10774 GCF_042722765.1 Kitasatospora sp. NPDC058406 | reverse complement strand
GCGCGCGAGGTCTACCACCACCTGACCAGCGCATCCAGAGGCACACCCGTTCCGTCTCCTACAGCTTGACGATCTATAGAAGCTTCAGAGTCAAGATCAGGCCATGTCCGGCAACCTTCCGCACCTCGGGGGAACCTCCGGCGACTTTGCATCAGCCCTGGACTACGAGGCGGCCCGCGTAGGGGCCTGATCGGGTGGTCGCGGCGTATCGGGTGCATGAACGCGGGCCCCTCGTGGCACATCGAGGAGGGCGAGAACGCTGCCGCGGAGCCTGGCGCCCTGAGCCCTGACGCCAGGCGCTGCACGAGAGGAGGAGGACCTTCATACAAAAACTATCGAATTACCATCGAAGCCGAAACGTCCAACGCCTGCTGGAGCTCCAGACCTCCCGCGCTTGGGGCTGCTCGTCCGGCCTGTCGGCGAAATCGCCAGCGGACCGGCCAGCGCCGAAACAACAGTGACGTGGGCGCTCGGCGGTGAACTCCCTGGGTCGGATGAGACAAGACATCGCGTCGAGAAGGTCACCGTGAAGCCGAGACACCGCTCCAGCACCACCGCACTCGTGGTCCATCGCATTCCCATCCGGGTCTGCTTCTCCTCACAGGCAGAGGGCATGAGCCACGCATATCAGCGACTGCCTACCGATTCCTCTTGGAGCCGCCATGCGCACCACTGATGGATCCCGCCCTCCTCAGTCATTCGTGACGTCGGTGGCGGCGGCCACTGTGGCCGGTCTGCTGCTGTCCGCCTGTGGTGACGCCGATGCACCACTCCGCTCCACGGACAGCGGCAAGGTTACTCTGACCGAGATGGACTACTACAACACCGAACCTACGCGCAGTGCCCTGCCCGAGCTGCTCACCCGGTGCGGCAATCAGGCCAGAGTGACGATCGAGCGGCAGATCGTGCCGGACCTGCGCACGAGACTGCTCCAGTTGGCCGGCAGCCGTGATCTACCGGATCTGATTCTCGTCGACAATCCCGATCTGCCGCAGATCGCCGCTACGGGAGCCCTCGTCGACCTCGACGCACACGGCGTAAAGACGGACGGGATGTATCCGAACATCATCGAAGCGGGCAAATACCAGGGAAAGCAGTACGGCGTGGCGCCCGGTGTGAACCAGCTGGCGCTTTACTACAACAAGTCGATGCTCGAGAAGGCGGGCGTCAATCCGCCTGCCACGTGGGACGAATTGCGCAGTGCGGCCAGGAAACTCACCCAGGGCGACAAGGTACACGGAATCGGTTTCGCCGTACCCGCCACGGAGGAAGGCAGTTTCCAGTTCGAGTCCTTCTTCTTCAGCGCGGGCGCTTCCCTGGCGAACCTCGATTCACTGCAGGGCGTGTCGGCGCTGAGCTTCGTGAAGAACCTGGTCTCCGACGGTTCGGCGCCCAGGGACGTGCTCAGCTGGAATCAGGCGGAGGTCGGGGAGCAGTTCTCCACCGGCTCACTGGCGATGATGGTCAATGGCCCGTGGGAGCTTCCCCAGCTACGAAAGGCAGGGATGAAGGACTTCGGTGTCGTGCCGATGCCCGCCCCGACCGGAGGCACCTCCTCCGGTGCGCTCGGCGGTGAGGTGTGGGCGGCCAGCAGCAGCGGGGACAAGGCCGAAAAGGCAGCCGAGGTCATCCGGTGCCTGGTCTCGAAGGATAACAGTCTGGCTTGGGCGAAGCTCACCAACTATGTACCGCCCGACCCGGATGTGGCCGCGGAACTCGGAGCTTCCGTGCCCGCAATGAAGACCTTCATGCAGACCATCGGAAGCGCCAAGAGCCGCACGGCCGAACTCGGCACGGCCTATCCGAAGTACTCGCAGGCGCTGTGGACCGCAGTGCAGACAGCAGTGTCCGGAGGCAAGTCGCCCAGCGCGGCGCTGACTGAAGCACAGCGGCAGGCGACGCAGTGAGAACCGGGGCGCCGGCCCGTGCTCGGCACACACTGACGGCCGCCATCCCAGGCGGTTGACCGTGTCCCCGGCGGTTCCCAGAAACACGGAGCGGCCCGGCCGCGGATCCGACCACAGCCGGGCCGACCGGTGACACCGGGCTATCGCAGCCGACGACTCGGGATCGGGTTCATCGCGCCGATCGTCGTGTTCGTCGTGGTGTTCTACCTCTACCCTCTGGTGCGCAATGTTGTGCTGTCCTTCCAGGACTATGACATCGAATCCCTGTACACCAGGAAGGCGCCTTTCATCGGCTTCAACAACTATCGCAGGCTGCTGAGCAGCCCGGAATTCGCCTCTGCCGCCGTGAATACCGTCGTATTCGTCGCGGTATCGCTTTTCTTCCAGTTCACGATCGGTCTGGGACTGGCAGAGTTCTTTCGCCGCTCGTTTCCGCTCGGCCAGCTGCTGCGGGCGCTCCTGCTGATCCCCTGGCTCCTGCCCCTGGTCGTCGCCGGCACGCTGTTTCGGTGGATGCTCGAGACCGACGGCGTGGTCAACCGAGCTCTGCTCGTACTCAACCTGGTCCAGGACCCGGTGCCGTGGCTCAACGCTCCCCACACCGCGATGGCCTCGGTACTGATCTGCAACATCTGGATCGGCGTGCCGTTCAACATGGTGATCCTCTACGGCGGGATGCAAGCCATTCCCACGGAGCTGTACGAAGCGGCCTCGTTGGACGGCGCCGGCCACTGGCAGCAGTTCCGCCATGTCGCGCTGCCCCAGCTCAGACCCGTGATCGGCATCGTCTTGACGCTCGGCTTGATCTACACCCTCAAGGTCTTCGACGTGATCTGGGTGATGACCAAAGGCGGCCCGGCAAACGCGACCCACACGATCACCACCTTCGCCTACCAGCTGTCTTTCGGCGGGCTGTCGGAATTCGGTCTCGGTGCGGCCGCAGGTGACCTGCTCATCGTCGTGGCCGCCGTCCTCGCCCTGCTGTACCTGCGCGAACTGCAGGCCGAGACCGGGTCCCGGCCATGACCGCCGGCCGCGCCGCCAGGCGCCGTCACGTTCCCGGTGGCGGAGGGAATCGAGCCGTACCGACCGGGGTGAAATCGGCATTCGGTAGCACCGTCGTCGCCGCCATGCTCTTCCCGCTGTACTGGATGGTGAACACATCCTTCCAGACCCATCAGCAGCTGGCCCGGCGGTCACCACAATGGCTCCCCCTCGGCGGCACGCTCGGCGGCTACCGGGACGCGTTGTCCCAGCAAGGCGGCCATCTGGCGGCATCCCTGATCATCGCCGCGGGCGCCACCCTGTTGACGCTGGCGCTGGCCGCACCGGCGGCCTACGCGCTGGCGCAATTGCGCTGCCCGGGCGGCAGGACACTGCTGGGCGTGCTGCTGGTCGTCCAACTCGTACCCGGCATCGTCATGGCCAGTGCGTTGTTCCGGATCTTCGACTCCGCCGACATACTCAACTCGGCCCAGGCGTTGATCCTCGCGGACGCCACGCTCGCCGTCCCCTTCGCCGTGCTCATCCTGCGGGCTTTCATGATCACCATCCCCAGGTCTCTGCTGGAGGCAGCGGCCCTGGACGGTGCGGGCGCCGTACGCACCTTCTGGCAGATCGCGCTTCCCCTCTCCCGCAACGCACTGATCACGACTGGGCTGCTCGCGTTCCTCTTCGCATGGGGCGACTTCCTGTTCGCCGCCACGCTCAACCTCAACTCCCGGACGTGGAAACCGATCACCTTGGGCCTGTACGACTACATCGGTGCCGGCACCGGCGCCACCAGCTGGAACTCGGTCATGGCCACCGCCGTCATCGCCTCCCTGCCGGCCGCGGTGCTCCTGGTCGCACTCCAGGGGCGCATCGCCTCCGATCTCGCCACCGGGGCCGTGAGGGAGTGACTGCACCGCGAGCCGCCGCTCGTGACCCGCAACCCCACCCGCACCCGCACCCGCACCCGCACCCACCCATGACCCGCACAGCAGGGTTCAGACAGGATCGACATGTCTCCTCAGGACGGCCCGAAGGCCGTGCCCTCCGCCTCCGCCTACGGCGCGGCCGGGAACGTCGAGCGGCCTCCCGCCTCCGACCCGGCCGTCTGTCTCGAGTTCGGTGACGCCGAACACGTCCTGCGAGTGGAGCCGTGGGGCGCCGACAGTGTCCGGGTGCGCTCGGCCCGGCACCGTGTGCGCGACGACATCCCGGGGGCCCTGCGTGCGCCCGCCGCCGTCGAAGCAGCAGTGAGTGCCGGACCGCACGGCAGTCGGATCCTCACCGCCGGGCGGCTCCGGGTCGAACTGTCATCCGAGGGCCACCTGCGTTTCGCGCGAACGCAGGACGGAACCGAGCTGCTGCGGGAGACGGTCGGCCACTTCGCCTGGCCCGGCCCCCGCCAGTTCACCCCGGCCGGTGAGGGCCGCTACCGGCTGGAGCAACGCTTCGCGGCCTACGACGGTGAACAGTTCTTCGGGCTGGGCCAGCACTCCCACGGGCGCCTCGACCACAAGCACATGGTGATCGACCTGGTGCTGCGCAACGGGGAGGTGGCCATCCCCTTCACCCTCTCCTCGCGCGGCTACGGCCTGCTGTGGAACCTGCCCGCCATCGGACGGGTGGAGCTGGCCGCCAATCAGACCCGGTGGGTCGCCGACGCCGCCGAACAGATCGACTACTGGATCACCACCGGTCCGACTCCCGCCGACATCATGCGTCACTACGCCGATGCCACCGGGCACGCTCCCGTGCTGCCGGAATGGGCCCTGGGCTTGTGGCAGTCCCGCCTCCGCTATCGAACACAGGCCGACCTGCTGGGCATCGCTCACGAGTACCGGCGACGAGGACTTCCGTTGTCCGTCATCGCCGTGGACTACTTCCACTGGCCGCATTTGGGTGACTGGCGCTTCGATGCCGCCGACTGGCCCGATCCGGCCGGCATGGTGACGGAACTGGCGAGCATGGGTGTAAGACCGCTGGTCTCCGTATGGCCTTCTGTCAGCATCCTGAGCGAGAACTACACGCACATGAGAGATGAGCGCCTACTCCTGCGAACGGAGCAGGGCCAGCCTTTCCAGCACGTATTTCCCGATAGCCAGGCCGACGGGAGGTCACTCCCCGTGGTCTTCTACGACGCCACCGACGCACGGGCTCGTGCTGAGGTCTGGAATCACGTCAAACGCAACTACTACGATCTCGGCTTCCGCCTGTGGTGGCTGGATGCCTGCGAGCCGGAGATGTTCCCGGAAGCCTTCGGTCATCTGCGCTACGCGGCGGGGCCTGGCCGGTCGGTGGCCAATCTCTATCCGCGCGAACATGTGCGCGGCTTTTTCGAGCATATGCGCGCTGAGGGCGAAGATGTTCCCGTCAGCCTGGTGCGCTCCGCGTGGGCCGGCAGCCAGGCCTACGCGGCGGCACTGTGGTCGGGTGACGTCCCCGCGACGTTCGAAGCGCTCTCAGCACAGGTACCGGCGGGGCTGAGCGCGGGCTTGAGCGGCATTCCCTGGTGGACCTCCGACATCGGCGGATTCCACGGTGGCGACCCGGACGACCCCGACTACCAGGAGCTGGTCATCCGCTGGTTCCAGTTCGCCGTCTTCTGTCCCCTGCTGCGGATGCACGGATACCGCGAACCGCGAGAGTTCTCCGCTACCGGCCCTGGCGGAGGACCCAACGAACTGTGGTCCTACGGGGAGGAGGCCTACCGGATCCTGACCCGGCAGCTGCGGCTGCGGCAGGACCTTCGCGGCTATCTTCACCGCCAAATGGTCTCCGCGGCCGACCGGGGCGCACCGGTCATGCGACCGCTCTTCTTCGGCTTTCCCGACGACCCCGCCGCCTGGACAGTCGAGGACCAGTTCCTGTGCGGGCCGGACCTGCTGATCGCCCCCGTGACCCGGCTCGGTGACCGGCGCCGCCAGGTCTATCTGCCGGCCGGTGCCGACTGGGTGGACACCGCCACGGGGACGGTGCACGAGGGCGACCGGACCACAGAAGCCGACGCACCGCTGGATCGCATCCCCGTCTTCGCACGCCACGGATCCCATCCGGACGTGGAATTCCCGCGCTGATCAGGGCTCCGTCGCCGAGACCGGGCCCGCGCGGGTCTGCCCGAGCCCCAGGACGGCTGTCCCATCGCTCGACGCCCTGCCCACATGCACGATTCTCTTCCCCCATGCACGATGGGAGAGGACGAGCATCGGCTGGGCGGGTGGCGAGAATGACCAGTTATCCGAGGGAAGCCGGACACCGCAGGTGGCCGACCGGTGACCCCCTGGCCATCATCAGTGTGCAGGGTACGGTCACCGGATGGAGCGCGAGGGCCCGGCAATTGCTGGGCTACTACCCCTCGGAAGTTGTCGGGCACAGCGCCTCCGAACTCCTGATCGCCAGAGAGTTCCCCAAGGCGGCCGGGCTCTTCCTCATCGAGGCCCGGGCTTGGAGCGGCACAGCGGCACTGCGTCACCGGGATGGGCACCGCGTCGATATGGACCTTCGCCTTCATCCCTCGCTGGGTGACGACGGAGCGCCCCAGGCGTTCGTCGTGACGGCCACCCTGGGGACGCCCGAATCCGAGGCGAACCATGATCGTTTGATGGTGCAGTGGGCCTTCGCCCAGTCCTCCGTCGCGCTGTCCACGTACAGCTCCCCCCCGCGCGCAGGACCGGCGCGCGCGCAGCCCTCGCCCACGGTGCAGATGGCCTGGCCCGCTCCCGCCGGAGGAGCGAAGGCGACAGCGGCGCAGCCCGGAGCATCCGCAGGCAAGCGTCGAGGGGTTGAAGCCCACTCCGCGCAGTACTCGGACATCCTGGGCCCAGGCCGCGCTGACGAGGCTTTTTCCCAATGCGTCCGCCGTGTGGCACAGGGCGGCGAGCCGATTCGCTACGAACGCCTCGCCCCAGACGTGCGCTCCGCCCACCGGCGTGCCTGGACCATCGAGCTGTGGCCGGTCCGCAACCCCGACACCGGCGAGGTGGCCGGGGTCGGGGCCGCCGCGTTCGACAGCAGCGAGCAGTTCGCCACACGGCAGCGCCTGGCCCTGCTGAGCGAAGCGGGCACCCGCATCGGAACCACCTCGAGCGTGACGCGCACGGCGCAGCAGCTCGCAGATCTGGCCGTACCGCGGTTCGCCGACTCGGCCAGTGTGGATCTCCTCGATGCCGTGACGCGCGGCAAGGAAGCGCCACCCGGCCCAGCCGCCCCCATGATGCTGCGCCGGGTCGCGCACCAATCCACCGACGGCATTTCGTCCGGTGCCATGACCGGCAATGTCTGCTCCTACCCACCCTTCTCACCTCCCGCACGCGCCCTGGCAAGCGGCCGAGCGGTGCTGTGCGGGACCGACGACCCCGACTTCACCGAATGGGTCGCTGCCGGCGTGGGGCGATCTGCTCGCTTCGAGGAGTACGGATTCCACTCGCTCCTGGCCACCCCGCTACAGGCGCGGGGCGTGACCCTCGGAGTCGCGGTCTTCGCCCGCGCGGCAGGCTCGGAAGCCTACGGGCACGATGATCTGATACTCGCCGAAGGACTCGCGAGCCGGGCGGCCGTCAGTGTGGACACCGCGCGCCGTTTCTCCCAGGAGCGCGCCAAAGCCCTCTCGTTCCAGCTTAGTCTACTCCCCCGCCATCTCCCCAAGCAGGCGGCCATCGAGGTGGCACACCGCTATCTGCCCATCGGGAGGGGGGCCAAGGTGGGCGGCGACTGGTTCGACGTGGTCCCCCTGTCGGGCACCCGCGTCGCCCTGGTCGTCGGCGACGTGGTCGGGCACGGCATCCCCGCCTCGGCCGCCATGGGGCGCCTGCGTACCGCGGTGCGCACGTTGGCCGCGGTCGACCTGCCTCCGGACGAGTTGCTCACCCAGCTCGACGAACTGGTCATCCAGCTGACCTCCAGCACGGACGCCCTCGCCCAGAACGAACCCGACGCCGCAGAGATCGGTGCGACCTGCCTCTACGCCGTGTACGACCCGGTCTCCCGTGTCTGCAACGTGGCCAGCGCCGGCCATCTCCCACCCATCGTGCTCCTCCCCGACGGCACGGTCGAAGTGGTCCGGCTCACCCCGGGGCCGCCTCTGGGAATCGGTGGAGTGCCCTTCGAGTCCACCGAGCTGGAACTCCCCGAAGGAAGCCTGCTCTCCCTCTACACCGATGGCCTGGTCGAAGTCCGGGGCCACGATCTCGGTCTCGGCCTCGAACGACTCTGCACAGCCCTGGCGGCGGCCGTGCCGTCGCTGGACGTCAGCTGCGACATCATCCTCAAGGCCATGCTGCCCGAAAGCCCCGCGGACGACGTGGCTCTGCTCCTGGCGCGCACTCGTGCCCTGCACACGGACCAGGTCGCGGCCTGGTCGCTGCCGGCGGATCCCGAAGTCGTGGCCGAGGCCCGGGCGCAGGTCTCCCGTCAGCTCTCGGCCTGGGGGCTCGCCGACGCGGCGTACGCCACCGAGCTGGTGGTGAGCGAGCTGGTCACCAATGCCATCCGCTACGGGGCCCCGCCCATCGGGCTACGGCTGATCCGGGACCGGACTCTGATCTGCGAGGTCTCCGACACCAGCAGCGCCGCGCCCCACATGCGTCGCGCGCACACCTACGACGAAGGGGGGCGCGGGCTGCAGATGGTGGCCCAGCTCACCCAGGGCTGGGGCGCCCGCCACACGTCCACCGGGAAGACCATCTGGGCCGAGCAGCGCCTGCCGGTAGACCGACCATGACGGAGCGCAAGGGCAAGCGGGCGACCACGCCCGACGCACACCTCCGCGGCGGTGCCGCGGACGGTGGCGCGACCCGTACGCTCGCACTCCTCTTCCCGCCGTCCGGCGCACAGGGCGACTATCCGCCTGTCCAACTCGCGTTCATCGGCGGGGTGGCCGAAACAGCCACCACGTACGGCTACGACTTGTTGCTCACGCCCTGCAAGTCGGGGCAGGACCCTTCGTTCCGGCGGATGGCCAGCGAACGGCGCGTGGATGGCGTGATCATCATGGAGGTCCGCCGGGAGGACGACCGCATCGAGTACCTCATCGATACGGCCTTCCCCTTCGTCGCGATCGGTCGCAACCGCAGAACCGATGCGGTCGGCTGGGTCGACCTCGACTTCGCCGGCCTCGCAGGCGGGTGTGTCCAGCACCTGATCGACCTGGGCCACAGCAACATCGCCTTCGTCAACAAGTCGGAGCAGATCTTCAACAGCGCGTACGGATACGCACGGCTCTGCAGCGAGGGCTACACCGAGGCGATGACGGAGAGGGCCCTGACCCCGCGGGCCTATCCCTGTGGTGATGACGTCCCCGCGGGCGAGGACGTAGTAGCGAGGATCCTGCTGGACGATCCGGGGACCACGTCCATGGTCGTCACGAACGAAGCGGCCCTCGAGGGGATCTACCGCGGGCTGACCCGTCACGGCCGCAGCGTGCCCCGCGACTTCTCGGTCGTCGGCGTGGCGGCCAGCCGCTGGGCGGAGCAGGTGAGTCCCCCGCTCACCGCGTCCGAGATTCCGGCCAAGGAGATGAGCCGGATCGCCGTCGACCTGATGATGGAGCGACTCACCGTGCCGACCGCGGCACCCCGGCACGTCCTGCTGAAGCCGCTGATCACACTGCGCGCCAGCACGGCTCCCTGCCGGTCGGCCCCCGACGGGGAGCCGGAGTTCGCTGGCTTCTGATCGCGTGGTCAGGCGACTGCATTGTCCGTTGGTGCCGCTTCGCAGAGCTTCGCCGACGGTCAAGCCATGGGGGCGCTTCTCGTCACCGCCGCGGCCATGGCTGTCATCTGGCTGGCATCGGCGCTCCGGAGGACAGGGGCGTTAGTTGTACTCACCACGGAGATTGGTGACAGGGTTCACAGTCAGGTGATCTTGAAATGAGTGAGGGCCTTCTGGCTCGGTGTGGATTGCGACATCTCCGCCACCCACAACACCGTCGAGATCAGAGCCTGGCTCAGCCGGCACCCGCGCTTCCACGTCCACTTCGCCCCGACCGGCTCCTCCTGGATCAACCAGGTCGAGCGCCACCGGAGTGGACACTGGACGCGCTGGCCGAGCGGGCACGGGCCGGCGGTATCGAAGTCGGGCGCTCGCAGGTCCGCAGGATCCTGCTGGTGTTGATTTGTCGCTGTAGATGGTGATGGTGAGGCTGAATTTGTCATTCATGGTGAGCACGGCGAAGTGGTCGTTGCAGGGGATGAGGCGTCAGCTACTGGGCTGGCGCCTCGTCTCTTGTAGTGACTGATGCGGGCCTGGTGTTGGCGTCGACGGCGCCATCGAGACCAGTCCAAGACGTGGTCGATGCTGCGGCGGACAGGTCGCGTGAGGTGGGCGATCAACCTGCGGATCTCGGGACGGTGAGTGGTACTAGTAGGGCTTGGTCAGGTGTGCGCGATGGTGGCGTGTCTCTGTGTCAGCAAGCGCGTTGATGGTGTGTGACACCTGAGGAGATGGCCGAGGTCCGGGAGGACCTGGAGATGTTCACGGCGGAGATGTTCGAGGCGCTCACGCGCGCGGATCAGCACCGCTGGGGGCAGGCGTATGTGCGGGGGCTGCTGCTGGACGGGCGGCGCAAGTCGGTGGAGCCGATGGCGGCTCGGCTGGGCGAGGACGGCAACCGGCAGGCGCTGGCGCACTTCGTGACCTCCAGCCCGTGGGATCCGGCCCATGTGCGGGCCCGGTTGGCCTGGCGGATGCACGAGGCCATCAAGCCGAGTGCCTTGATCGTTGACGACACCGGCTTCCTGAAGGACGGCGACGCCTCGGCGTGTGTGTCGCGGCAGTACACCGGCACCGCGGGCAAGGTGACCAACTGTCAGGTGGGGGTCTCGGTTCACCTGGCCCGGGACCATGCCTCGACGCCCGTGAACTGGCGGCTGTTCCTGCCCATG
>NZ_JBHXKE010000282.1:0-10817 GCF_042722765.1 Kitasatospora sp. NPDC058406 | reverse complement strand
TTTGTTTTATATTCCACCGCCCCGACCCCCCCCGGGGGGGGGTGGCGGGCCCCCGGCCCCCCCCCCCCACCCCGGGGACGCACCGCGGGCCGGGCCCCGGCCGGGACGGCCGCCGCGGGCCGCGGGCAATCCCGTGGCGGAGCACCGGCCGGGGCTGGCTACCCTGGTGGGGTGAGCGATCAGAGCCCAATCCCCGCGACCGACGACCTTCCGGAGCAGATGCGCGTCCGGCGCGAGAAGCTGGACCGGCTCCGGGCCGCCGGCATCGACCCGTACCCGGTCGGTTTCCCCCGCACCAGCACCATCGCCGACCTCCGGGCCAAGCACCCGGACCTCGCCCCGGACACCGCGACCGGCGAGCGGGCCGGCATCACCGGCCGGGTGATCCTCTCCCGCACCGGCGGCAAGCTCTGCTTCGCCACCCTGCGCGACGGCTCCGGCGACCTCCAGGTGATGTTCTCCCTGGACAAGCTGGGCGAGGAGCGGCTGGCCGCGTGGAAGGCCGACATCGACCTCGGCGACCAGGTCGGCGTGGAGGGCGAGGTGATCACCTCCCGCCGCGGCGAGCTGTCGGTGATGGTGGACCGCTGGGAGCTCACCGCCAAGTGCCTGCGCCCGCTGCCGGACAAGCACAAGGGCCTGACCGACCCGGAGGCCCGGGTCCGCCAGCGGTACGTGGACCTGATCGTCAACCCCGAGGCCCGCGAGATCCTGCACCTGCGGTCCAAGGTGGTCCGCTCGATCCGCCGCACCTACGAGGAGCGCGGCTACATCGAGGTCGAGACCCCGATGCTGCAGCCGGTGCACGGCGGCGCCAACGCGCGGCCGTTCAAGACGCACATCAACGCGTACGACATCGACCTCTTCATGCGGATCGCCCCCGAGCTGTACCTCAAGCGGCTCGTCGTCGGCGGCGCGGAGAAGGTCTTCGAGATCAACCGCAACTTCCGCAACGAGGGCGCCGACTCCACCCACAACCCCGAGTTCACCTCGCTGGAGTCGTACGAGGCCTACGGCGACTACGACACCCAGGCCGAGCTGATCCGGGCCACCATCGTCAACGCCGCCCGGGACGCCCTGGGCACCACGGTGATCAGGGGCCTCGACCCGCACGGCGTCGAGCACGAGATCGACCTGGCCGAGCCGTGGGAGGAGGTCGGCGTCTACCCCGGCATCTCGGCCCGGCTCGGCGTCGAGGTCACCCCGGAGACCGGCGTCGAGGAGCTCCGCAAGCTGGCCGCCGAGCACGGCATCCCCTTCGAGAAGGAGTGGGGCCACGGCCAGATCGTGCTGGAGATGGTCGAGCGCCTGCTGGAGGAGAACGCCGTCCGGCCGACCTTCATCAAGGACTACCCGACCGAGGTCTCCCCGCTGACCCGTCAGCACCGCTCGGTCCCCGGCGTGGCCGAGAAGTGGGACCTGGTGATCTTCGGCACCGAGATCGGCACCGCCTACTCCGAGCTGATCGACCCGGTCGAGCAGCGCGCCCGCCTCACCGCGCAGTCCCTGCTCGCGGCCGGCGGCGACGTCGAGGCGATGCAGATCGACGAGGACTTCCTGCGGGCCCTGGAGTACGCGATGCCGCCCACCGGCGGTCTCGGTCTCGGCGTGGACCGCCTGATCATGCTGCTCACGGGCAAGAACATCCGGGAGACGGTGCTCTTCCCGCTGGTGAAGCCGGAGCCCAAGGCGTCCGCCGCCACCGCGGCGGAGAAGACCGAGGAGGAGTGACCTGATGGACTACGTCAGCGCTATCGTCCCACCGCTGGTCATGGCGATCGGCTTCGGCTTCCTGGTGCGGGCCATCATCCGCAGCCAGGGCGGAGCCCGGAAGGCCAAGGAGGACGTGGTCGACTGACGCCCGTCGGCCACCACGGCACCCGCGCCGCCATTCCCGATTCCGGGAGTGGCGGCGCGCCGGTTTGGCGGCACTTCACAAGATTTGCCCCATTCACTCCCTATCCTGGCCGCACTATGGTCCGGCAACTCGGCGAACTTGAGAACGCCATCATGACCCGGGTGTGGCAGTGGAACCGACCGGTCACGGTTCGCGAGGTTCTCGTGGATCTGCGGTCCGAACGCGAAATCGCGTACACCACGGTGATGACCGTCCTGGACAAGCTCCACAGAAAGGGCTGGCTCCGCCGCGAGCGGGTGGGACGGGCCTATCGATATGAACCGGTCTCGTCCCGCGAGGCGTACACCGCCGCTCTCATGAACGACGCCTGGGCCACCGGTGACAATCCTGCCGCCGCCCTGGTGCACTTCTTCGGCCTGATGTCACCGGAGCAACGCGAGGCTCTCCGCGACGCGTTGCGGGTCGCCGCTCTGTTCCCGCCCGATCCGGCCGCCCAGGATTCCGCGGAGACCGGGCCCGATACCGGGGAGACCCCACCGGGGCCGGCACGATAACGTCCCGCCATGGAGGTCACCATCCGCCGGGCGCGGACCACGGACGTGCGGGCAGTGCGCGGGCTCATCGATGCCTACTCGCGCGACGGCATTCTGCTCGACAAGCCCACCGTCACCCTGTTCGAATCCGTCCAGGAGTTCTGGGTCGCCGAACGCGACGACACCGGAGCCGTGGTGGCGTGCGGCGCCCTGCACGTGATGTGGGAGGACCTCGCCGAGGTCCGCACGCTCGCGGTCGATCCGTCCTGCCGGGGCCACGGCGTCGGACATCTCCTGCTGGAGAAGCTGCTGCAGACCGCCCGCTGGCTCGGCGTCCGTCGGATTTTCTGCCTGACGTTCGAGGTTCCGTTCTTCGCGAAACACGGTTTCGTCGAGATCGGCGAGCTCCAGGAAACCGATGATGGTACGACAGACCCGGCGGCCATCGCTACGGATGTCTATGAAGAACTTCTCCGCTCGTACGATGAAGGTGTCGCGGAGTTCCTCGACCTGGAGCGGGTGAAGCCCAACACGCTGGGCAACTCGCGCATGCTGCTGCACCTGTGAGCCGCTCCCGGACGGGGCAGGGGTTTGTGTTTTCCGGAGAAAGGCGCTTTCCTTTCCTTAGGCAATGGGTCGTTTAGCGGAAAGGGAAGCCCGTGGCACAGAGGGTGCAGGTCATTCTTGAAGACGATCTCGACGGCGGGTCGGCGGACGAAACGGTCACGTTCGCGCTCGACGGTGTTGCCTACGAGATCGACCTGAAGAGCGCCAACGCGGACAAGCTCCGCGATCTGCTGGCGCCGTACGTCGAGAAGGGTCGCAAGCAGAGCGGACGGCTGGCCGCAGCCCGCCGTCCGGGCCGCGGTTCGGCCCCCCGCCCGTCCGGCAGCGTCCCGGACACCGCGAAGATCCGCGCGTGGGCCAAGGAGCAGGGTCTGGACGTCAACGACCGCGGCCGCGTGCCGAGCAACGTGCGCGAGGCCTACGAGAAGGCCAACGCGGCCTGATCCGGGCGTCGCCCGGCCGCCCGGACGGGTGCGGGGTCCCGGAGGTCGCGTGAAGCGTCCATGGCACACGCGCGGGGCGCGGAGGACATTCCTCCGCGCCCCGCGGCGCACACCCGGACGGTGACCGGTCCGCCGGCACGCCCGTCGGCGGGCGCGGGGACGGCGGTGTGAACGGTGGGGCGGGCTGCCCGTTCGGGCAGCGGCCCGGGCAGCGGCCCGGACGCCGGTCCCCGGGCCGACCCGGTCCGCGGTCGCGACCGTGACCACGGCCGTGACCGGGGCCGTGACCGGGGCGACGGGACGGGCGGCGGAACAATCACGGCCTGTGCAACGCTGTAGGGGCGAAAGCGGTCACGCGGACACCACCGGTATGGCGTACCGGACCCGACGGCCGAGGCCGAACCGCCGTCACCACCGGGCGACTTCTCGCCAGGCGAACACCGCCACCCCGGAAACTGCGCGAGAACCGCCCCGATACCGGGTATGAATGCAGGTGGACGGGGTCAGTCACCCCGCCCGGGGCAGTACGCGTGACCGGTCGGACGCTTGTCGGCTGCGCTGCGGCAGAGGTTGTTCGCCGATGGCGTAGCGGCATCCGGTGCATCCGGCCCACCTGTGGGAACACCGTCTCCCAACATGAGGTTGGGATTGGTGTCGGCTGGTCGCGCAGCATGTCTCTCCCCTACCAGGGAGTGAATCCGTGGGCCGCGCCGCTGAGCGGGACTAGCATGCGGAAGGACAGGGCGGGGACGGACCCCGAACTGCCCGACCGCTCTGAGGAGCGATAAACGATGTTCGAGAGGTTCACCGACCGCGCGCGGCGGGTTGTCGTCCTGGCTCAGGAAGAAGCCCGGATGCTCAACCACAACTACATCGGCACCGAGCACATCCTCCTGGGTCTGATCCACGAGGGTGAGGGTGTCGCCGCTAAGGCCCTGGAGAGCCTCGGGATTTCTCTTGAGGCTGTTCGCCAGCAGGTCGAGGAGATCATCGGCCAGGGCCAGCAGGCCCCGTCCGGTCACATTCCCTTCACCCCCCGGGCGAAGAAGGTCCTGGAGCTGTCGCTCCGCGAGGCCCTGCAGCTCGGCCACAACTACATCGGCACCGAGCACATCCTGCTCGGCCTGATCCGCGAGGGCGAGGGCGTCGCCGCCCAGGTCCTGGTGAAGCTCGGAGCCGACCTCAACCGGGTGCGCCAGCAGGTCATCCAGCTGCTCTCCGGGTACCAGACCGGCGGTGGCAAGGAGTCGGCGACGGCCGGCGGGCCCGCCGAGGGCACCCCGTCGACCTCGCTGGTCCTGGACCAGTTCGGCCGCAACCTCACCCAGGCCGCCCGCGAGGCCAAGCTCGACCCGGTCATCGGGCGCGAGAAGGAGATCGAGCGGGTCATGCAGGTGCTGTCCCGCCGCACCAAGAACAACCCGGTCCTGATCGGTGAGCCCGGCGTCGGCAAGACCGCCGTGGTCGAGGGCCTGGCCCAGGCGATCGTCAAGGGCGAGGTCCCGGAGACGCTCAAGGACAAGCAGCTCTACACGCTGGACCTCGGCGCCCTGGTCGCCGGCTCCCGCTACCGCGGTGACTTCGAGGAGCGCCTGAAGAAGGTCCTCAAGGAGATCCGCACCCGCGGGGACATCATCCTGTTCATCGACGAGCTGCACACCCTGGTCGGCGCGGGTGCCGCCGAGGGCGCCATCGACGCCGCCTCGATCCTGAAGCCGATGCTGGCCCGCGGCGAGCTGCAGACCATCGGTGCGACCACGCTCGACGAGTACCGCAAGCACCTGGAGAAGGACGCCGCGCTGGAGCGCCGCTTCCAGCCGATCCAGGTCGCCGAGCCGTCGCTGCCGCACACCATCGAGATCCTCAAGGGTCTGCGCGACCGCTACGAGGCCCACCACCGGGTCTCCATCACGGACGCCGCCCTGGTCGCCGCCGCCACCCTGGCCGACCGGTACATCTCGGACCGCTTCCTGCCGGACAAGGCCATCGACCTGATCGACGAGGCCGGCTCCCGGATGCGCATCCGCCGGATGACCGCGCCGCCGGACCTCCGCGAGTTCGACGAGAAGATCGCCGACGTGCGCCGCGAGAAGGAGAGCGCGATCGACGCGCAGGACTTCGAGAAGGCCGCGTCCCTGCGCGACGACGAGAAGCAGCTCCTCCAGGCCAAGGCCAAGCGCGAGAAGGAGTGGAAGGCCGGCGACATGGACGTCGTCGCGGAGGTCGACGAGGAACTCATCGCCGAGGTCCTGGCCACCGCCACCGGCATCCCGGTCTTCAAGCTGACGGAGGAGGAGTCCTCCCGGCTGCTGCGCATGGAGGACGAGCTGCACAAGCGCGTCATCGGCCAGAAGGACGCCATCAAGGCGCTCTCCCAGGCCATCCGGCGCACCCGTGCGGGCCTCAAGGACCCGAAGCGCCCCGGCGGCTCGTTCATCTTCGCCGGCCCGTCCGGCGTCGGTAAGACCGAGCTGTCCAAGACGCTCGCCGAGTTCCTCTTCGGTGACGAGGACGCGCTGATCTCCCTCGACATGTCCGAGTTCTCGGAGAAGCACACCGTCTCCCGGCTCTTCGGTTCGCCCCCCGGCTACGTGGGCTACGAGGAGGGCGGCCAGCTGACCGAGAAGGTGCGCCGCAAGCCGTTCTCCGTCGTCCTCTTCGACGAGGTGGAGAAGGCCCACCCGGACATCTTCAACTCGCTGCTGCAGATCCTGGAGGACGGTCGTCTGACCGACTCCCAGGGCCGCGTGGTCGACTTCAAGAACACCGTCATCATCATGACGACGAACCTCGGCACCCGGGACATCTCGAAGGGCTTCAACCTGGGCTTCGCGGCCGCGGGTGACGCCCAGACCGGGTACGACCGGATGAAGGCCAAGGTCGGCGAGGAGCTCAAGCAGCACTTCCGCCCCGAGTTCCTGAACCGCGTCGACGACATCGTCGTCTTCCACCAGCTGACCGAGGAAGACATCATCCAGATCGTCGACCTGATGGTCGACAAGGTGGACTCGCGGCTCAAGGACAAGGACATGGGCCTGGAGCTCAGCGTCGAGGCCAAGAGGCTGCTGGCCAAGCGCGGCTACGACCCGATCCTGGGTGCCCGTCCGCTGCGCCGGACCATCCAGCGCGAGATCGAGGACCACCTCTCCGAGAAGATCCTCTTCGGCGAGCTGCGGGCCGGCCACATCGTGGTCGTCGGTGTCGAGGGCGAGGGCAAGGAAGCGAAGTTCACCTTCCGCGGAGAGGAGAAGTCCGCGGTCGCGGACACTCCGGCCGCCGTCGCCTCGTCGGGTCCCGACCTGACGAAGTAGAAACAGTTAACAGATAACAGCAAACGGTTTGGGCCCCCGGCGTTCGCGCCGGGGGCCCGAGCCGTTTTTCACGTCCTCGTCGAAGCTGTGATCCGGCCCACGAAGTCCCAGGCGGGGGGCCTGACCGGGCGCCGGTGCGAGTGCGATCGATCATGCAGTCATCTTTAATGCCAATGTTCTTGACGGAGCGTCAGCTGATACGAAGTCGCGGAGCATAGCGCTGTGGCCATGTCACGGTCAAGGTCTATCTTTTCCGTCCACGCTTGGATCAAATGACCTCCACCTGTCTTTCATTGGTTTACCGGAAGGCCAAGAGCCGGACCGGTTTGGGGAGGACGTCACAACGTTGAAGATGACCAGGAAAGCCGCTGCAGTCGCCTCGGCCGCGGCAGTCATAGCCGCGCTCGGCGCGGGACTGCTCCCGAGCACGGCCGTTGCCGCCGGCTCCGCCCCCGTGCCGAAGGACCCGGCCGAGGCTGTTCAGAGCACTGAACACAACTTCCCGGGCCCGCTGACCGAGAAGGTCGAGGCCGAGCAGAAGGCCGCCACCGAGCAGCTGCTCGCCGGCACCGCCAAGATCGAGCAGCACGGCGGGGGCACCAGCATCAAGCTGGGCAAGGACAAGTACGTCGAGCTCTCCCGCGAGCGCACGGACAAGATCTTCACCATTCTGGTCGAGTTCAGCGACCAGGTGGACAACACCACCACGACGCCGGACGGCAAGCTGAAGTACGGCGGCACCCCCGGCCCGCAGCGCAACCAGATCCAGAAGCCGGACCCCGCCACCAACAACTCGACCGCGTGGCAGGCCGACTACAACCAGCAGCACTTCCAGGACCTGTACTTCAGCAAGACCCAGGACTCGCTGAAGACGTACTACGAGAAGCAGTCCTCGGGCCGCTACTCGGTCGACGGCCAGGTCACCGACTGGGTGAAGGTGCCGTGGAACGAGGCCCGTTACGGCTCGGACTACTGCGGCCAGCACGTCTGCAACAACGCGCAGGACCTGATCCGCGACGGCATCACCTCCTGGGTCGCCGACCAGAAGGCCAAGGGCCAGACGGACGCTCAGATCAAGGCGACCATCGCGCAGTACGACCAGTGGGACCGGTACGACTTCGACCACGACGGCAACTTCAACGAGCCCGACGGTTACATCGACCACTTCCAGATCGTGCACGCCGGTGAGGACCAGTCGGCGGGCGGCGGCAAGCAGGGCACCGACGCGCTCTGGGCCCACCGCTCGTACGTCTACGGCACCCAGGCGGGCTCCACCGGCCCGAGCGACAACAAGCTCGGCGGTACCCCGGTCGGCGGCACCGGCATCTGGATCGGCGACTACACCATGCAGCCCGAGAACGGCGGCCTCGGTGTCTTCGCCCACGAGTACGGCCACGACCTCGGTCTGCCCGACCTGTACGACACCTCGGGCAGCGGGATCGACAACTCGGTCGGCTTCTGGTCGCTGATGTCCTCCGGTTCCTGGCTGGGCGAGGGCAAGGACTCGATCGGCGACAAGCCGAACGACCTCGACGCCTGGAGCAAGCTGAAGCTCGGCTGGCTGAAGTTCGAGAAGGCCAAGGCCGGCACCGAGTCGACCCACCACATCGGCCCGGCGGAGTACAACTCCAACCTGCCGCAGGCGCTCGTCGTCGACCTGCCGAAGAAGACCGTCACCACCGAGATCAACACCCCGTTCGCGGGTGCCAACGAGTGGTGGAGCGGCAGCGCGGACGACCTCAACGTCTCGCTGACCCGTGACGTCGACCTCACCGGCAAGACCTCGGCCACGCTGACGGCCAAGGCCTGGTACGACATCGAGCAGGACTTCGACTACGGCTACGCCGAGGTCTCCACCGACGGTGGTGCCAACTGGGCGGCCCTGGACGGCACCTTCAACGGTGTCGCCATCCCGAAGAACCCGGCCGAGAAGGCCGGTCTGACGGGCACCTCCGGTGGCAAGTGGGGCGACCTCTCCTTCCCGCTGAACGCCTACGCCGGCAAGGCCGTCAAGGTCCGCTTCCACTACACCACCGACGGTGGCCTGCACCTCAAGGGCCTGGCCCTGGACGAGATCGCGGTCACCGCCGACGGCGCCACCGTCTTCACCGACGGTGCCGAGAACGGTGACAACGGCTGGGCCGCGAAGGGCTTCTCCCGCATCAGCGGCAAGTTCTCGAACGAGTACGCCCAGTACTACATCGCCGAGAACCGCCAGTACGTCTCGTACGACAAGACCCTGAAGACCGGCCCGTACAACTTCGGCTTCGCCAACAGCAAGCCGAACTGGGTCGAGCACTACGCCTACCAGCCCGGTCTGCTGCTCTGGTACTGGGACGAGTCGCAGAGCGACAACAACGTCACCAACCACCCGGGCGAGGGCCTGATCCTCCCGATCGACTCGCACCCGACCCCGCTCAAGTGGTCGGACGGCACCCTGCAGCGCCCGCGCGTCCAGGGCTACGACTCGACCTTCGGCTCGCGCCGCGTGGACGGTCTGACCCTGCACAAGGCCGGCGTCCCGACGGTCTACCCGAAGGCCAAGGGTGTCGACGAGTTCTCCGACCTGAAGTCCTACTGGTCGGAGGAGAACAAGTACAGCAGCGTCAAGGTCCCGAAGACCGGTACCAGCATCGAGGTCGAGAACGAGTCCTCGAACTACCTGGAGACCTGGATCCGCGTCCGCCCGGTCGACAACTGATCCACCGAGCAGTGGTGATCAGCCTGTGACCAGGCGCCGTTGAACCATCCGTCCGGCCCGTCCCCGCACCTGCGGGGGCGGGCCGGATTCGTTGGTTTCGACCCGATTCGCCCTGCTTCAAACTCGGCCCGCGGGTGGTGCTGGTCACAGCGCCACCGGCCGGTACGAGCGGGAGTAGTAGGACGGCCGGACGGACGGCCGAGCACGTGGGGCCATGAACAGACCATCCGATCTCATGATCGTTACTCCGTCGGTTTGAATCTCCGGCGCAACACTGACTACACGCCGTAGTACGTCACACCGTTTGGGACTCCGCTCGGTGACGGTTACACCTGAGTGGTCCCTGCTCAGCCCGCCCGACCGGGCTCAGCGTGCTGCCCCCGTACGTCCGTGAGGTTGAGCTCCGATGCCCCCTGTCCCGCCCCTGGGGCCGGCCCTTCGCCGGCTCGCCGCCGCCTCGCCGCTGCGAAACGACCGGAACCACGTCACCGTCGCCCCGCTGCTGCGGACCGACCGCAACCGGGCCACCAGTGCCGCCGCCGCCAGCGCGGTCATACTGGCCGGCGCCCTGCTGGTCGCCTCCCCCGGCAACGCCTCGGCGCAGACGGTCACCCCCACCACCCCCGGCAGCTCGGCCTTCACCGTCCCGCAGGGGGCGGCGCAGACCCCGGCCCTGGTCCAGGTGGCCGGTCCCAGCGAGTACAAGCTGTCGCACGACCACGACTCGGCCCAGGAGCTCGTGGCCGTGGCGGTGAACCTGCTGGCCCCCGAGCCGGCCGCCCCGGCGCCGTCGGCCGACCAGGCACCGGCCGAGCCCGCCCCCGAGCCGGCTCCCGAGCCCGCCCCCGCCCCCGCACCGGCCCCCGAGCCCGAGCCTGCGCCGGCTCCCGCCCCCGCCCCCGCCCCCGCCCCGGAGTGGTCCGCCCCCGTCCCGGGCGCCCCGACCAGCAACCCGTACGGCGTGCGCAACCCCGAGTACGCGGCCGGCTACCACACCGGGGTCGACTTCGCGGTCCCCCCGGGCACCCCGCTGCTCGCGGTCGGCAAGGCCACCGTCGTGTCGGCCGGCTGGGACGGCGCGTACGGCAAGGAGGTCGTGCTGCGGCTGGCGGACGGCCGGTACGCCCAGTACGCGCACATGTCGGCCGTCTCGGTGTCGGCGGGCGACCGGGTCTCGGCCGGGGAGCAGATCGGCCGCTCCGGGAACACCGGCAACTCGACCGGGCCGCACCTGCACTTCGAGATCCGCTCCAGCAACCGCTACGGCGCCGTGGTCAACCCGATCGCCTACCTCGCGGGGCACGGGGTCACCGGGTTCTGAGCCCGTTCCGGCCCGCGGCCCCACGGCGCCCCACGGCGCCGCCCGGGCCCGGTCTCCGCACCACTGCGGCGTCGGCCCGGCAC
>NZ_JBHXKE010000281.1:0-10841 GCF_042722765.1 Kitasatospora sp. NPDC058406 | reverse complement strand
GACGTGAGGTCGCGCGGCGGCCGGGGCACCGGACGGGGGTCGGTTCCAGGGGTTGGCGGGCTGGTCGTCGATCGCGACCCGGAAGCGGGTGTTGTCGGGGATGGTGCCGTAGGCCCGGAAGGTCCGGCCGCCGGTCCGGGCGGAGTCCGGGCCGTAGTGGCCGTCGTGGTGCTCGGCCTCGCGCCGGCCCGCGCCGAAGGAGGACCGGCAGACGGTGTCGGCCGCGGCACGGCCGTCCCGCCCGGCGCGGTCGCCGGGCGGGACGGTCACGGTGCTGCGAGGTCGGACGGGAGCTTCGGTTCCCGGTCGGGGCGGTGCCCCTCGCCCCGACCGCTGCGGCCCTCCTCGATGCAGCGCCCCCGTTACCAGTAGTGGCGGCGTCCGCCGACCTCGTGGCCGACTGCGCCCATGATCCAGAGGACCACACCGATGAGAACCAGGACGAGGCCGATGGTCCACAGGATGGAAACACCGGTGACGAACCCGATGACGAGGAGGATGACTCCGAGGACGATCACGACGGTCTCCGTTCCACCCCCCACGTTGTCGCTCTCCGCCGGTGCGGAGGCCCACCCTGCGCCTTTCCCGATCCCGGCCCTTCAATCGGCGATCCCGCCACCGGTTGCGGGGCGGCGGCGCCCGCCGGGTCCGGCCGGGCGGGCGGGCGGGCACCGCCCCCGGGTGGGCGCTCAGGTCAGCCGGACGCCGACGACGCAGATGTCGTCGTCCGGGTTGGGGGCCCGGAGCCGGCGCAGCACGTGGTCGAGGCAGCCCTGGAGCCCCGGCGCCCTGTACTCCTCGACCGCCCCGAGCAGCCGCCCGAGTCCTCGGTCGAGGCCCTCGTCGCGCCGCTCGACCAGTCCGTCGGTGAAGAGCAGCACCAGGTCGTCCGGTTCGAGCGTCAGCACGGTGCTGCGGTGGACGGCGGCCGGGTCGGCCCCGAGCAGCGGTCCCGGCGGCGGGTCCAGGTAGCGGGCGACGCCGTCGTGGACCAGCAGGGGCGGCAGGTGCCCGGCCCTGGCCCAGGTCAGGGTGCGGGCGGCGGGGTCGAGCCGGCCGCAGACGGCGGTGGCGACGAAACCGCCGCCGAGGTGGCAGAGCATCCGGTTGAGGAGCTGGAGCAGCCGGTCCGGTCCGGCGTCGGTGAAGGCCAGGCCGCGCAGGGCGTCGCGCAGCTGCGCCATGCCCGCGGCGGCCTGAAGGCCGTGCCCGGAGACGTCGCCGACCACGGTGAGGACCGTCCCGTCGGGAAGGGTGAGGACGTCGTACCAGTCGCCGCCGACCTGGGGGTCGCTCCCGGCCGGCACGTAGCGCGCCGCCACGTCGAGGTTGCGCGCGGGCGGGCCGCCGGGAACGTCCGTGAGCGCGTGCCGGAGCGCCCGGACGGCGCGGTGCTCGACGGCCGTCCGGCGGACCTGCTCGGCGAGCCTGGCCCGGGTGTCGGCGAGCGCCCACTCGGTGTGCCGCCAGGCGGTCACGTCCTGGATGACGCCGCGCACGGCGAGCACGTCGCCGTCCCGGCTCCCGGGGACGGTCTCGGCGATCGCCCGGACCGTCCGGACGGCGCCGTCGGCACGGATCACCCGGAACTCGAACGCGGCGGAGGCGAGCCCGCCCAGCAGGCGTTCCGCGAGGGCCCGGACGGCGGCGCGGTCGGCCGGCGCGACGGCGGCCTCCGCCTCGGCCGGGGCCAGCGTGCCGGGCGCGGGCCGCTCCGGCAGGCCGAGCAGCCGGAAGACCTCGGCCGAGCAGTCGAGCCGCGCCGGGGAGACCTCCCACTGCCAGGTGCCGAGGCCGGCCAGCCGCTGGGCCTGGGCCAGCTGCTGCTCCCGGCGTTCCTGCTCGTCGTGGGTGCGCCAGCTGACCAGGATCCCGTCGAGGAACGGCGTGGCGTGCAGCGTCATCGTGGAGCCGTGGACGGCGCCGCCGACGATCTCGACGTACTGCTCCGCCTCCCTGCGGTAGGGCACACCGGAGGCCGCGACGTCGAGCAGGTGCTGGAAGGCACCGGAGGCGACCATGCCCGGGTAGAGCTCGCCGAGCAACCGGCCGGTGATGTCCTGGCCGGTGCGGCCGGCCAGGTCGACGGTGGCGGCGTTGGCGTGCACGACGCGCAGGTCGGTGACCTTCCCCTCGGGCGCGCGGACGGTGTGCAGGATCAGGACCGGATCGAGGAGGGCGTCCAGCACCGCCCGGAACCACGGCTCCCCGGCGGGCACCGGCCCTCCCTCCCCGCCGGGGACGAGCACCCGCAGCAACTGGGCGGCGCACAGCCGGGCCAGCGCGGACAGGTGGTGCTCGGTGGCCCGGTCCGCGCGGAACGTCCCGGGCCAGCCGAGCTTCATCGCGCCGATCAGCCGCTCGCCGGTGCGCAGCGGCAGTGCGCAGACGGTGTCGCCGGGGACGAGGTCCTCGCCCTTCAGGTCGGGGTACCGCGCGCCGAACTCGGAACGCCTCACCCAGACGGTGGTCCCGCCGCGCGCGGCGTCGGTCAGCGGCAGGGACGTCTGCGGGGGGATGCGCTGCCACTGGCTGAGCTGGTGGGAGGGGACCCCGTGGCTGGCCACCAGCCGCAGCGCGCCGTCGGGCTCCAGCACGGTGAGGGCGACCGCACCGACGCCCAGCGGGGCGAGGGCCACCTCGGTGAGCAGGGCGGCGAGCTCGTCGGGCGACTCGGCCGAGGCGAGCGCGGAGGCGGCCATGTGGTACCGGGCGGCGAAGTCGCCCCGGACCGCGGGAGCACCGGCCCCGGGCCGGGCCGGGGCCGGGGCGGGCCTCTCCGGAGGGGCCGACGGCCCGGCCGTCGGCGGAGGCGCGGCCGTCGGCGGCGCGGCGCCGGTGGTGTGCCCGTCAGCGGTGTGCCCGTCGGCGTCCGGGACGTGCTCGTCGTGGTCCGGCGGCGCGACGCTGCCGACGAGGTCGGCGGCGAGGTCGGCGAGCTTGCGGTTGCTGTCCTGGGAGAGCCGGACCAGGTGGCCGAACGCCGCGTCCGGGGAGCACGAGATCCGCTCGATCAGGATGCCCTTGGCCTGCTCGATGACGGCGCGCGTGCGCATGGCACGGCGCTGGCCCTCCACCTCACCGCGCAGCCGGTCGATGGTGGCCCGCAGCCGGGCGCTCTCGCTCTCCGGTTCCGACATCCGCGTCCCGCTGGTCCGATCTGCCGAGGCCCCGGTCCGCGCGCGGGCGGCCGGGGCGCGGTGCGAGGCACCGCGTGGAGATTCCAGCGTAGGACGGGCGCGTACTCCTGTCCTTCCTGCGGCCGGGGGCCCGCACCCGGTGACCCGGGACGGGCACCCCGACGACCCGCAGGGGCGGTCAGTGCTTGGTGGCGTCCTTGAGCTTCTCGGCGGACTGCTTGACGTCACTCTTCGCCTGGGTGGCCCGGCCCTCGGCCTTCAGGCCCGGGTCGTCGGTCGCGTTGCCGACCGCTTCCTTCGCCTTGCCCTTCGCCTTCTCGGCGACGTTCTTCATCTTCTTGCCGGCGCTCATGGTGTCGCTCCTCCGTGGTCGGGCCGGCCCTGGTCACGCCGGCGTCCCTGGGCGTCTGCTCCCGTCCGCGGACCTGAAACCGTCCGACCGGCACCGTCTCGGTCCGTCCCGGCCGACACCGTCCCGGTCCGACTGGACACGCCCGCCGTGGGCAGACGCTCGCCCGGGGGCCGTCGAGGGGCCGTCGAGCCCGGAGGAGTGACCACCATGTCCGACCGAGTACGCACCCCGCGCCGGCGCCGGCTGCTGATGTGCCCGCCCACGTACTTCTCGGTGGACTACGCGATCAACCCGTGGATGGTCCCCGGGCGGCCGGTCGACCGGCCGCGGGCGGTCCGCCAGTGGGAGGCGCTGGTGGGCGTGTACCGCTCGCTGGGGCACCGGGTGGAGTTCGCCGACCCCGTACCCGGACTGCCCGACATGGTCTTCAGCGCCAACGCGGCGACGGTGGTGGACGGCCGGGTGCTGGTCTCCCGCTTCCGCCACCCCGAGCGGGCACCGGAGGCGTCCGCGTTCCTGAGCTGGTTCACCGGCCGCGCGTTCACCGAGGTCACCACGGCCTCGCACATCAACGAGGGACAGGGCGACATCCTCGCCGCAGGCCGCGTCCTGCTCGCCGGGACCGGCTTCCGCACCGAGCCCGCGGCGCACGACGAGGTCCGCCGCCGCCTGGGCCGGCCCGTGATCACCCTGCGGCTGACGGACCCGCGCTTCTACCACCTCGACACCGCGCTGTGCGTGCTCAGCGACACCGAGGCGGCCTACTACCCCGGCGCGTTCGACCGGGCGAGCCGGGCGGCCCTCGAGTCGCTCTTCCCGGACGCCCTGCTCGCCACCCGGGAGGAGGCCGGGCGCTTCGAGCTGAACGCCTTCAGCGACGGCCGTCACGTCGTGCTCCCCTCCACCGCGGACCGGCTGGCCACCCGCCTCTCCGGACGGGGCTTCGACCCGGTCGGGGTCGACATGTCGGAGTTCCGCGGGGCCGGGGGCGGAGCCAAGTGCTGCACCCTGGAACTCGAAGCGGACCGGCCGGGCGGCGCCCGCGACGACGGCGCCCGGACAGGCCGCACCCGCCCGAACGGAACCCGCACCGACCGCACGCGCACCGACGCGACCCCGCCCGGCACCACCCGCACCGACGCGGCCTGACCGCCGCCCGCGTCCGAAGGAGGTCACCGTGATCGAGACACCCCGACCGCCCGGCCCGCCCGCCGCGCGCGGCCCGCTCTCCGAAGCCGTTCTGACCGCCCTCTCCTCCGGCCGGCCCGGCGGGACGGACCGGCTCCGGCCGCCCCCGGACCGCACGGACGACCCGTGGGGCGAGGACCTGCACCTGGCCCTCTACGTCTGCTACGAGCTGCACTACCGCGGCTTCGAGGGCGTCGACCCCGACTGGGAGTGGGACCCCGAACTGCTGCGGCTGCGCCGCGAGCTGGAACGCCACTTCCTCACCGCCGTACGGGAGGAGACCGGCGAGCCGCCCCCGCTGGACGACCTGCTCGACCTGCTGCTCACCGAACCGCGCACCGGCACCGGCCCCTCCCACTTCCTGCTCGCCCGCGGCGAGCGCCGGCAGGCCCGCGAGTACCTGGTGCACCGCTCGCTCTACCACCTCAAGGAGGCCGACCCGCAGCTGTGGGCGGCGCCCCGGCTGGGCGGGGCGGCGCAGGTGGCCTTCCTGGCCGTCGAGTACGACGAGTACGGCGCCGGACACCCGGACCGGGCCCACTCCCGGCTCTTCGCCGAGATGATGGCGGACTTCGGTCTGGACCCCACCTACGGCCGCTACGTCGACGCGGCGGCCGCCCCGGCGCTGGCGGTGGTCAACCTGATGTCGCTGTTCGGCCTCCACCGGGCGCTCAGGGGTGCGCTGGTCGGACAGTTCGCCGCCGTGGAGATCACCTCCTCACCCGGGTCCGCCCGCCTCGCGCAGGCCTTCGGACGGCTCGGCGCGGGACCGGCCGGCACCCGGTTCTACGAGGAGCACGTGGAGGCCGACGCCGTGCACGAGCAGCTGGTCCGGCACGGCGTGATCGCCCCGCTGCTCGCGGCGGAGCCGGGGCTGGCCGGCGACGTCGCCTTCGGGATCGCCGCGGGTTCGCTCGCCGAGGACCGGCTCTCCGCCCACCTGACGGAGGCGTGGGCCGAGGGGCGCAGCTCCCTCCGCGGCGGGCCGCTGCCGGAGGGGCCGGAGGGGTGAGCGGGTGAGCCGCTCACCCCTCCGGGGGTCACCGCTCCGGGGGGTGCGCCGGGGGCCCCTCGACGGGAGCGGGTGAGCCGCCGGGGCGGTGGCGGCGGTGGCTGGTGTCGCAGAACGGGTAGCGGCGGCTGCGCCCACACGCACAGAGGGCCACCAACGGGCGGTCGGAGCGGACCGTGGCGCCGTCCGGCAGCACGATCTCCACCGGGCCCTCGATCAGCACCGGTCCGCGCTCGACGGGCCGCACCCGCCGCACCCGGTCCGACCGGGCCTGCGGGGCCGGAGGAACCGTCCCGCCGGTCCCCGCCGGCTCCGGCGGTCCGGGCCGCTCAGGCCGGCCACGCACCGCGGATCACCACCAGCTCCTCCTCCCGGTCGCCCGGGTCGATCAGGCCGCGGCTCTCGAACCACGCCGCCCGCCCGGTCATCACCGGCCCGAAGACCTGGCGCCGCCGGGCCACCACCTCGGCCGACAGCCCGGACCGCCCGAGGGCGCGCAGGGTCTCCGGGACGTCGGCGAGCGAGGACTGCACCAGGAGCAGCACCCCGTCGCGCGTCAGCAGGCCGGGGGCCTCCCGGCAGATCCGGTCGAGCAGCAGGCGCCCGTCCGGACCGGCGTCCCAGGCCCGCGCGATGCCCCGCCGGGGGCTCCCGGCCCGCTCGGCGGGCACGTACGGGGGATTGCTGAGCACCAGGTCGAACCGCCGCCCCCGGACGGGTCCGGTGAGGTCCCCGTGGCGCAGCCGGATCCGGTGCCGGTGGAGCCAGGCGTTCACGCCCGCGGTCGCCAGGGCCAGCCAGGACACGTCCACCGCCGTCACCCGGGCGCCCCGGTCGGCCGCCGCGAGCGCGAGGGCCCCGGTGCCGGTCCCCAGGTCGAGGCAGCGTGCTCCGCGCAGCGGTCCCTCGCGGGCGAGGCTCTCCGCCAACAGGGCGGTATCGCCCTGGGCCGGGTACACACCGGGTGGTCTGAGCAGCAGCATGCCGCGCGCCTGCCCAGGATCGGCCTGCCCAACCGGACGGCCGCCCGACCTAGGCCCGCCGGGGCCCGCCTAGGCTCGCCGGGGTCCGGCAGGGTCCGGCAGGGTCCGGCAGGGCGCTCGTCCGCCGGGCCGGGACCGAACCCGACGGCGCGGGGCCGTGTCGACCGGCGCACCCCGGGTAGACGTGGAGCCCCGGCCACCGGCAACCCGCCGATGGACGTCCTGAAGGGAACCAGAGACCATGACCGTCCCCGTCCCGCCCGGCCCGGACACCCACCCCCCGGCGCCGGGGCCCCCGCTGCCCGGACCGGGTGATCCGACCCCGGGCGGCCCCCGGCCGTTCCCGGCGCCGCCGGACCCGGTGCCCCCGGTGCCGTCGCCTCCGATCCCCGGACCGGGACCCGACCCGGTGCCGCCGCCCGCACCGGCCCCAGGGACGCCCCTGACGCGCTGACCGCGCGGCGGGCCGGACACCGCACGGAACCGAAGGAGGCCGGCCGTGGCGCTCGTACTCTTCCTGATCATCGTCGCGATCGTGCTCGGACTCGTCGGCGTGGTCGCCGACGGGCTGCTCTACCTGCTGTTCGCCGGCATCGCGGTGCTGGCCGTGGCCCTGATCGTCGCCGCGGTCCGGTTCCGGCGCGGGGGCCGGCAGGCGCCGCGCTGAGCCGGGGAACAGAACCGGGGCGCCGAACCGGGGCGCCGAGCCGGGCACGGCCGGGTCCGGGCCCGCCGGGAGGAATCCCGGGCTCGCGACGCGGGCATCACCACCGCGAGAGGAGACGGCACCATGAGCGGGTTCGACGCGTTCACCGCGCTGCTCGACTACCCGGTCCACGTCGTCACCGCGGCGGCCGGCGAGGACCGGGCGGGCTGCCTGGTCGGCTTCGCCGGACAGTGCTCGATCGAGCCGCCCCGGTTCACCGTGTGGATCTCCAAGGCGAACCACACCTACGCCGTCGCGTCGCGCGCCACCATCCTGGCGGTCCACGCGCTGCCGCAGCGGCGTCACGACCTCGCCGAACTCTTCGGCGGCCGTACCGGCGACGAGGTCGACAAGTTCGCCTCCGTCGCCTGGACCCCCGGCCCGGGCGGCGTCCCCGTCCTCACGGACGCCGCCGCCTGGTTCGCGGGGCGCATCCGCGACCGGGCCGACTGGGGCGACCACGTCGGGTTCCTCCTCGACCCCCTCACCGCCGGTGCCGGAGCCGGCGGCGACCCGAGGGCGCTCTCCTTCCGCGACGTGCAGGACATCGACGCGGGGCACCCCGCATGAACAAGGCCCGGCCGGAACATCCGGCAGCGCCGGAGAGGCCCCCCGTGACCACGGACCGCGACACCGCCGCCCCTCGCTCCGGCCGCGACGAGACGCCCGCAGAGCGGGCGGACCGCCTCTGGACCGACATGCTCCAGGAGGTGCGCGTCACACAGACCGGCGCCCAGATCCTCTTCGGCTTCCTCATCGGCGTCGCCTTCACCCCCCGCTTCGCCGCCCTGCCCGACTTCGACCGCAACCTCTACGTGGCCACCGTCCTCCTCGGCGCCGTCTCCACCGGCGCACTCGTCGCCCCCGTGGCCTTCCACCGCTTCCTCGCCGGCCGCGGCCTGAAGCCCGAACTGATCCACATCGCCGGCCGCCTCATCGCCGTCGGCCTGGTCACCCTGGCCCTGACCATGGCGGCGGCCCTGCTCCTGCTGCTGCGTACCGCGCTGGGTGACACCACCGTCGCCTGGGCCCTCAGCGCCGCCGTCCTGCTGTGGTTCACCACCACCTGGCTCGTCCTGCCCCAGCTAGTGCTCCGCCGCGCCGCCGCCCGCCGTGGGGGCCCCGGCGACGGCCCCGACGACGGCGACGGCCGCAGGGCCTGAGCCCGCCCCCGGGGAGCCGGTCCTCCGGGGCCGCGCCGGTGGTCGATCCGGCACCGGCAGGCAGGTGGTCCGCGACCCTGTCGGACTCGGCCTCGTCCAGGCCCGTCGCGAACCGCGCCAGGATCGCGACCGCCGCCCCCGGAGGCCGATGACCGCCCGGCGGATCGGCCGGTCCGGGGATCGGCCGATCCGGGGTGCTCAAGGCCTCCGCGGGCCTGCGGGCACGAAGGCCAACGCCGTGTTGTGGCCGCCGAATCCTGCCGAGATGCTGAGCGCCAGGCGCAGTCGCTGCCGCCGCGGCCGGCCGTGGACGACGTCGATCCGGGCGGTGTCCCGGTCCGGCACCGCGAAGCCCGCGGTGCCGGGCACCGTCTGGTGCTGGAGGGTGAGCACGGTCAGGGCGGCCTCGACGGCACCGGCCGCGCCCATGGTGTGGCCCAGGACCCCCTTGGCGGACGTGACGGACGGGGGGCGGCGGGCGAAGAGGCGCTCGATCAGGCCCGCCTCCGCGCTGTCGTTGAGCCGGGTACCGGTGCCGTGGGCGTTGACGTGGTCGACGTCGTCCGGGCCCGCGCCCGCCTCGGCCAGCGCGTTCCGGACGGCCGCTTCGAGGCCGCGGGCCCGCGGGTGCGGTGCCACGGGGTGGTGGGCGTCGGCCGCCGTCCCGACTCCCACCAGCAGGGCCCGGACGGGCGCCCGCCGGTCCACCGCGTCGGCCCGGCGTTCCAGGACCGTGAAGCCGGCTCCCTCCCCGAGGACGAAACCGTCACGGCCCGCGTCGAACGGACGCGAGGCACGGGAGGGGTCGGGGTTGCGGGAGAGCGCCCGCATCCGGGCGAACGCGGCGACGCAGACCGGGGTGACCATCGCGTCGGTCCCGCCGGCCAGGGCGATGTCGCAGGCCCCGGCGTGCAGCAGCAGCGCGGCGGTGTGGACGGCCGCGGCGCCGGAGGCACAGGCGGTCGCGGTGTGCAGCACCGGGCCGGTCACGCCCAGGTCGATGGCGAGCTGACCTGCCGCCATGTTCGGCAGGAACGCGGGCAGCGCCAGCGCGGAGACGCCGGACGGCCCCTTCGCACCGAACCGTTCCGTCGCCCGCTCGTAGCTGCCCACGCCCCCGGCGGCCGACCCGAGGACCACGGCGACCCGGGCGCCGTCCCAGTCGGCGGGGCTCAGCCCCGCGTCGGCGACCGCCTCCCGCGCGGCGACGAGCGCGAAGTGGGTCGCGCGGTCCAGCCGCCAGGAGTCGCGGCCTCCGAGCAGCGCCCTGGCGTCGAACCCCGGGACCCGGCAGGAGATGCCGACCGGCAATCCGGTGAGCGCCGGGTCCGGGGCGGCCGTGGCGCGGGCGTCGAGGACGCCCTGCCAGGTCGGGCCGACCCCGGACCCGGCCGGGGTCACCAGGCCGATCCCGGTGACGGCGAGCGGCGGGCGGGCCGCACTCACTCCGGTGCCCCGGGCTGCGCGGTCGACTCGGCGAGCAGCTCGTGGACGCGGTCGACGAGCCGGCCCACCGTCACGTCGGCCGCGGAGTCGCCGTCGTCGTCGAGGCCGACGCCCCAGTGCTCCTGGAGGTTGACGACCAGTTCGACGCGGGCGAGCGAGTCGAGGTCCAGCTCGCCGAGGGCGGCGTCGTCGCCGATCGCGTCCCGGGGGACCTCGAACTGTCCGACGAGCAGGGCGACCAGGTGTTCGCGTACGGGGTTCACGGGGCGCTGACCTCCTTGTCGGCGAGCTCGTTCCCGGGCTCGCCGTCGGGCTGGGTGTCGGGTGGTGGGCCGGCGGGTGGTGGGCCGGCGGGCGACGAGGTGTCGGGCGACGGGGTGCCCGGCCGGGAGCCGGGCCCTGCGTCGGGCCGGCCGTCGAGCGGGCGCGGGCGGGCCTCCGGGGCGGAACTCCGCACGGGGACGTCGGGCCAGAGCAGGGTGGCGGAGGCCCAGGTGAGGCCGCCGCCGAAGGCGGTGAGCAGGGTCGGCGCGCCCGGCGCGCAGACGCCCCGGGCGGCGGCGTCCGCCAGCGCGAGCGGCACGGAGGCACCGGCCGTGTTGCCCACGTCGCGGATGTTCCCGAAGCGGTGCTGCGCCGCGATGCCCAGCCGGTCGGCGACGGCGTCCAGGATCCGCTGGTTGGCCTGGTGCCCGATGAAGGCCCTGACGTCCCCGGGCCGCCATCCGGTCGCGCCCAGGACGGCGGCGGAGGAGGCGGCCATCCGGCGCACCGCGTGCGCGTAGACCTGCCGGCCGCGCATCCGGAAGTAGCGCTCCTCGCGCCCGAGGCCGTCGCCGGGGGCGGGGAGC
>NZ_JBHXKE010000280.1:0-10886 GCF_042722765.1 Kitasatospora sp. NPDC058406 | reverse complement strand
GGCTCCCTCCCGGCCCGGACCGCCCACCCGCCCCGCCGAGCGCAGGCTCGGCGGGGCGGCGTCGTTCCCGGCCACCCGGCCACCCGGACACCCGCAGCCCCGCGGCCCGCCTCCGCCGCCGTCGCCCGGTGCCCCCCGCCGTCCCCCGGCGCCCGCCTCCGCCCGCCCGCCGCCCGCGTGGCCGCTGCGAATAGGGACCGTATAGGGGGTCGGATAGGGGCGGCCCGAGGCCCCCGCCGGACGAGACTGTGACGGGCGGGAATTCGCGTACGGCCTCCCAGGACCGGCCGCGCGGAAATTCACCGCCCCCTTTTCCGAGAAGTAATCCGGCTTTCGTCAGCCCGCCCGTTCCGCCCGGCGGAAAACGGAAATCCCCGCACCATTCCCGGCCCCGTCCGGCCGGAACACACCGGGGTACCCGCACCCGACCGACCCGACGTAAGGAAGTGACGGCATGTTGCGCACCGAGCTGATCCGGCCGCTGCCCGAACTGCTGGCCGAGCACGCCCGCGACAGCTCGGACAAGACCGCGTTCCGCGACGCGGTCCGAGGCGTGACCTACGCCGAGCTCCACGACCGCACCGGCCGGATCGCCGGACACCTCGCCGACCTGCGCCTCCAACCGGGCGACCGGGCGGCGATCCTGCTCGGCAACAGCGTCGAGGTCGTGGAGAGCTACTTCGGCGTGCTCCGGGCCGGTGCCATCGCCGTCCCGCTCAACCCGCACGCCACCGAGACCGAGCTCGCCCACCTCCTCGACGACAGCGGCGCCCGCGTGGTGATCACCGACGCGGCCCGGGCCGGCGCCCTGGAGGCCCTCGCGCGCGGCCGGGCCGACCTGCGGGTGATCGTGACCGGCGACGGCCCCGTCCCGGCCGGCGCCCTCTCCTTCGAGACCCTCGCCACCACCGCGCCCGCCACCCCCGCGCGCGACGACCTCGGGTTGGACGACCCCGCCTGGATGCTCTACACCTCCGGCACCACCGGCCGCCCCAAGGGCGTCCTCTCCACCCAGCGCAACTGCCTCTGGTCGGTCGCCGCCTGCTACGTGCCCGTGCCCGGCCTCAGCGCCGAGGACCGGGTGGTGTGGCCGCTGCCGCTCTTCCACAGCCTCTCCCACATCGCGTGCGTGCTGAGCGTCACCGCGGTCGGCGCCACCGCCCGCATCCTCGACGGGTTCGCCGCGCAGGACGTCCTGGAGGCCGTGCGCGAGGAGTCCGCGACCTTCCTGGCGGGCGTGCCCACCATGTACCAGCAACTGGTGCGCGCCGCCCGCGAGGACGGCTTCTCCGCGCCGGCCCTGCGGATGTGCCTGGTCGGCGGCGCCATGACGACCGCCGCGCTGCGCCGCTCCTTCGAGGAGGCGTTCGGCGCGCCGCTCATCGACGCCTACGGGTCCACCGAGACCTGCGGCTCGATCACCGTCAACTGGCCCACCGGCGCCCGGGTCGAGGGCTCCTGCGGCCTGCCCGTGCCCGGCCTCGGCGTGCGGCTCGTCGACGTCGAGACCGGCCTCGACGCCGCCGACGGCGAGGAGGGCGAGGTCTGGGTGCGCGGCCCGAGCGTCATGCTCGGCTACCACAACCAGCCCGAGGCCACCGAGCAGGCGCTGCGCGGCGGTTGGTACCACACCGGGGACCTCGCCCGGCGCGACGAATCCGGCTACTTCACCATCACCGGCCGGATCAAGGAACTCATCATCCGCGGCGGGGAGAACATCCACCCGGCCGAGGTCGAGGAGGTGCTGCGCGGCGTCGCCGGTGTCGCGGACGTCGCCGTCGTCGGCAAGCCCCACGAGGTACTGGGCGAGGTCCCGGTGGCCTTCCTGGTGCCCGGTCCCGGCGGCCTCGACCCGGAGGCCCTGCTGGCCGCCTGCCGGGAACGGCTCTCGTACTTCAAGGTCCCCGAGGAGCTGTACGAGACCGACCGCATCCCGCGGACCGCCTCCGGCAAGATCACCCGTCACGTCCTGCTCGACGCGCCCGCCCGGCTCCGGGCCGCCGGCGGCAGCCACTACGAGCACCTGTTCCGCGTCGACTGGCTGCCGCTCTCCTCCGTCCCCGGTGCCCGCCCGGCCACCAGCACCTGGGCCGTGCTCGGCACGGACGGCTTCGGCCTGGGTGACGCCCTCGGCGCCGGCGCCGCGCACCGCGACCCCGCCTCGCTGGCCGCCGCCGACCCGCTCCCCGACGTCGCCCTGCTCGGCTGCGGCGCGGGCCTGCGCAAGCCCGGTCCGCTCGCCGCCGACGTCGAGGACGCCGTGCGGCGGCTCGACCGGCAGCTCGAAGCCTGGCTCGCCGAGGAGCGGCTGTCCGACACCCGGCTCGTCGTCGTCACCCGCGGCGCCGTCGCCGACGGCGCCACCGACCTCGTCCAGGCCCCGCTCTGGGGCGTGGTCCGCGCCGCCCAGGCCGAGCACCCCGGCCGGTTCGTCCTCGTCGACCTCGACGCCGAGGAGACCGCCGCCGCCGCGCTGGCCGACGCCGTCGCCTCCGGCGAGCCGCAACTCGTCATCCGCTCCGGAGTCCCGCTGAGGCCGCGCGCCGCCCGGGTGTCGGCCGCGCTCGCCCACGGCGAGCCCCCGGCCCGCTTCGACCCGCGCCGCGCCGTGCTGGTCACCGGTGCCGACGGGGCGACCGCCGCCGCCGTCGCCCGCCACCTCGTCTCCGGGCGGGGCGTGCGCCGCGTCCTGCTGACCAGCACCCACGGCCCCGACGACCGGGCCGCCGCCGAACTCGCCGCCCGGCTCACCGAATCGGGCGCCGACGTCACCCTCACCGCCGTCGACCCCGCCGACCGCGACGCCCTCGCCGCCTACGTCGCGGCCCCCGGCGTCCGCTTCAACGCCGTCGTCCACACCCCCGGCGCCGCGTTCCCCGGGCTCGCGGCCACCCTCGCCGCGGCGATCAACCTGCACGACCTGACCGCCGCCGCGGACCTCTCCGCCTTCGTGGTGTACACGCCCGCCGCCGGCCTGCTCGGCGCGCCCGGCGCCGACGGGGAGGCCGCCGCGGCGGCGTTCCTCGACGCGCTCGTCCGCCACCGGGTCCAGCGCGGCCTGCCCGGCCTCGCCCTCGGCACCGGTCCCGCCGACGGCGACGGGCGGACCGTGCCGCCGGGCCTCGGCCGGCTCACCGCCCAGGAGAGCGCGGCGGCGTTCGACGCCGCCCACCTGGCCGACCACACCTCGCTCCTGCTGCTCCGGCTCGACGCGGAGGGGCTGGACGCCCTCGCCCCGCCGGACGTTCCGGCCCTGCTGCGCGACCTCATCGACGCCCCGGCCGGTCCGCGCACCCCCGACAGCGCGACCGCCGCCGCACTGCGCCGCCGCCTGTCCGGCCGGTCCACCGCCGACCGGCAGCGGGACCTGCTCGACCTCGTTCTCGCGGAGACCGCCCAGCTCGCCTCCGACCGCCCGGACGCGATCCGGCCCGACGGCCCGTTCAAGGACCTCGGTTTCACCTCCGCCACCGCCGTCGACCTGCGCGGGCGTCTCACCGCGGCCACCGGCCTGCGGCTCCCCGCCACCCTCGCCTTCGACCACCCCACCCCGACCGCCGTCGCGGCCTTCCTCCTCACCGTGCTGACCGGCAAGCCCGCCGCCGCCCGGCCCGTCCCCGTGCCGCGCACCGCGCCGCCGGCCGACGACCCCGTCGTCATCGTCGGGGCGGCCTGCCGGCTGCCCGGCGGCGTCGGCTCCCCGGCCGACCTGTGGCGGCTGGTCAGCGAGGGCACCGACGCGATCACCCCGTTCCCCCGTGACCGGGGGTGGGACCTCGACGCCCTCTACGACCCGGACCCGACCGTCCCCGGCACCTCCTACGCGCGCCACGGCGGCTTCCTGCACGACGCCGGCGAGTTCGACGCCGCCTTCTTCGGGATCTCGCCGCGTGAGGCGCTGGCGACGGATCCGCAGCAGCGGTTGCTGCTGGAGACGTCCTGGGAGTTGCTGGAGCGGGCGGGCATCGACCCGACGTCGCTGAAGGGGCAGCCGGTCGGCGTGTACGCCGGTCTGATGTACCACGACTACGCGACCGACCTCGCCGAGGTCCCCGACGGGCTGGAGGGCTACCTCGGCACGGGCAACGCCGGTTCGGTGGCGTCGGGCCGCATCTCCTACACCCTCGGGCTGGAGGGTCCGTCGGTGACGGTGGACACCGCCTGCTCGTCCTCGCTGGTGGCGCTGCACCTGGCGGCGCAGGCGCTGCGTGACGGGGAGTGCACGCTGGCGCTGGCCGGCGGTGTCGCCGTCATGGCCCGGCCCACCTCCTTCGTCGAGTTCTCCCGCCAGCGTGCGCTGTCGGCCGACGGCCGGGCCAGGGCCTACGCGGACGCGGCCGACGGCACCGCCTGGGCCGAGGGCGTGGGCCTGGTGCTGCTGGAGCGGCTGTCGGACGCGCGGCGGCTGGGTCACGAGGTGCTGGCCGTGGTCCGGGGCTCGGCCGTCAACCAGGACGGTGCGTCGAACGGTCTGACGGCGCCGAACGGTCCCTCGCAGGAGCGGGTGATCCTCGCGGCGCTCGCCGACGCCCGGCTGGGCGTGGCGGACGTGGACGCGGTGGAGGGTCACGGGACGGGGACGTCGCTGGGTGATCCGATCGAGGCGCAGGCGGTGCTGGCCACGTACGGGCAGGGTCGTCCGGCGGAGCAGCCGGTGTGGCTGGGTTCGTTGAAGTCGAACATCGGGCATGCGCAGGCGGCGGCGGGTGTCGCGGGTGTGATCAAGATGGTGGAGGCGTTGCGGCACGGTGTGCTGCCGAAGAGTCTGCACATCGACGCGCCGAGTTCGAAGGTGGACTGGGAGTCGGGTGCGGTCGCGCTGTTGACGGAGGAGCGGGAGTGGCCGGAGGTGGACCGGCCGCGCCGGGCCGCCGTGTCGTCCTTCGGCGTGAGCGGGACCAACGCCCACGTCATTCTCGAACAGGCCCCCGTCCAGGAGGCCCCCGCCGAGTTCGACGCCGGGTCCGTCACACCGGTGCCCTGGCTGCTCTCCGCCCGGACCACCGAGGCGCTGAGCGAACAGGCCGGGCGGCTCGCGGAGTTCGCGGATTCCCGGACCGCCGCCGAGGCGCCGGCCGTCGCCCGCACGCTCGCCTCCTCCCGTGCCGCGCTGGAGCGGCGGGCCGTCGTGGTCGCCGCCGATCAGGCGCAGGCGCTGACCGGACTGCGGGCGCTGTCCTCCGGCGAGGCTGTGCCCGGGTTGGTGGCGGGCCGTGCGGAGGTGGCGGGCCGGTCGGTGTTCGTGTTCCCGGGTCAGGGTTCGCAGTGGGTGGGGATGGGTCGGCGGTTGCTGGCGGAGTCTCCGGTGTTCGCGCGGGCTCTGGCGGAGGTGGAGGGTGCGCTGAAGCCGTATGTGGACTGGTCGTTGGTGGATGTGGTGAATCAGGTGCCGGGTGCAGCCTCGCTGGAGCGGGTGGACGTGGTGCAGCCGGTGTCGTTCGCCGTGATGGTGGGTCTGGCGCGGGTGTGGGGTTCGTTGGGTGTGGTGCCGGACGCGGTGGTGGGGCATTCGCAGGGTGAGATCGCGGCGGCGCATGTCGCGGGGATCCTGTCGCTGGAGGACGCCGCTGCCGTGGTGGCGCTGCGTTCGCAGGCGATCGCGCGGGGTCTGGCGGGTCGTGGCGGCATGGTGTCCGTCGCGCTGCCGGCCGCCGAGGTGGTGGGCGGTCTGCCGGCCGGTGTGGAGGTGGCGGCGGTGAACGGGCCGTCGTCGGTGGTGGTGGCCGGTGACCCGGGCGCGTTGGACACGCTGGTGGCGGGCTTCGAGGAGCAGGGTGTGCGGGTGCGGCGCGTCCCGGTGGACTACGCCTCCCACACGTCCCACGTCGAGTCGATCGAGGAGGAACTCGCCGAGCTCCTGGCCGGGGTGAAGCCGCAGGCGGCGAGGGTGCCGTTCCTGTCGACGGTGGAGGGCCGGTGGCTGGAGGGTCCTGAGCTGGACGGCGGGTACTGGTACCGCAATCTGCGGCAGACCGTGCGCTTCGCCGAGGCGGTGGACACGCTCGCCGCCGAGGGGTTCCGGGCGTTCGTGGAGGTGAGTGCGCACCCGGTGCTGGCGCACAGTCTGGTGGAGGCGCTGGAGGAGGCGGTCCAGGCTCCGACGGTGGTCACGGGGACGTTGCGGCGTGAGGACGGTGCGTGGGACCGGGTCCTGCTCTCGGCCGCCGAGCTGTACGTCCGCGGGGTCGGGGTGGACTGGTCGGCGGCGTTCGCCGACGCCGGCACCCTGCGGCCCTCCGACCTCCCCACCTACCCCTTCCAGCACGAACGTTACTGGCTGGAGACGCGTCCCACCGCCGACGTGGGCGCCGCCGGGCTGGCACCCGTCGGGCACCCGCTGCTGGGTGCGGCCGTGTCGCTGCCGGAGGGCGGGTCGGTGCTCACCGGCCGGCTGGAGCAGCGGGACCACTCGTGGCTCGCGGACCACGCCGTCGCCGGGACCGTCCTCGCCCCGGGGGCAGCGTTGCTGGAGCTGGTCTCGCGGGCCGGTGACGAGGCGGGCGCCCCCGCCGTCGACGAGCTGGTGATCGAGGCTCCGCTCGTCGTCCCCGAGCGCGGTGCCCTGCACCTGCACGTGCGGGTCGACGCGCCGGAGGACGACGCGCCCGATGCCCGGCGGCCGTTCGCCCTGTACTCGCGGCCCGAGGGCGGCGAGGGGGCCTGGACGCGGCACGCCAGCGGCTTCCTCGGCGGGGAGGCCGGGCCGGGCGCCGCGGCCCCCGGCCCGTGGCTTCCGGCGGGTGCGGAGCCGGTCGCGCTGGACGGCTTCTACGAGCGGCTGGCCGAGCGGGGCTTCGTCTACGGCCCGGCGTTCCAGGCGCTGCGGGCCGCCTGGCGGCACGACGGCGAGGTGCACGCCGAGGTGGCGCTGCCCGCCGGCCTGGCCGCCGCCGGCTACGGGATCCACCCCGTGCTGCTGGACGCCGCGCTCCAGGCCACCAACTTCCTGGCCGTCGCCGAGCCGGAGCCCGGGCACGTCCTGCTGCCGTTCGCCTGGAACGACGTGGCCCTGTTCGCGTCGGGGGCCACCGCCCTGCGGGTGCACGCCCGGCAGACGGGTCCGTACGCGTTCTCGCTCGTCCTCACCGACCCGGCCGGACTGCCGGTGGCCTCGATCGGGTCGCTGTCGCTGCGGCAGGTGCCGGTCGACCGGCTCACCGCCCTCGGGGCGGCCGGGGCCGAGCACCTCTACAGCGTCGCCTGGGCGCCCCTCGCCCCGGTCGCGGAGGCCGGGACGGCCGTCCCGGCGGTGCTGGACCTCACCGGCGAGCCGGCGGTCGGGCCCGAGGGCGCCCGCGCGCTGCTCGGCCGGGTCGCGACCTTCCTGCACGACGGGCTCGCGGATCCTGCCCGGGCCGGCGAGACGCTGGTCGTCGCGACCGGGCTGCCCGACGCGGACCCGGCGGTCAACGCGGTGTGGGGGCTGGTCCGTTCCGTCCAGCACGAGCAGCCCGGCCGCGTCCTCCTCCTCGGTGGCGAGGGAGCGGCGTTCCCCGCCTCGGCGGTGGAGCCGTCGGTCCTGGGGGGCCTGCTGGCGTCGGGTGAGTCGCAGGTGGTGTGGCGTGACGGTGACGCGGTGGTGCCGCGCCTGGTGCGTGCGGCCGTGTCCGGGTCCGTCGGGGTGTTGGATCCGGCGGGGACGGTGTTGGTGACGGGTGGGACGGGGACGTTGGGCGGGTTGGTGGCTCGGCGTCTGGTGGAGTCGCACGGGGTGCGTCATCTGTTGTTGGTGAGTCGGCGTGGTGGTGCGGCGCCGGGTGCGGGGGAGTTGGTGGCGGGTCTGTCGGCGTTGGGGGCGTCGGTGGAGGTGGTGGCCGCGGATGTGTCGGAGCGGTCGGTGGTGGAGGGGTTGGTGCGGGGTGTGCCGGGGGGTCGTCCGTTGACGGCGGTGGTGCATACGGCGGGTGCGTTGGCGGACGGGGTGTTCGAGGCGCAGTCGGTGGAGCGGGTGGGGGAGGTGTTCGGTCCGAAGGCGGATGCGGCGTGGTATCTGCACGAGGCGACGCGGGGGTTGGGTCTGGCGGCGTTCGTGTTGTTCTCGTCGGGTGCGGGGGTGTTCGGGAGTGCGGGTCAGAGTGTGTACGGGTCGGCGAACGCGTTCCTGGACGGGTTGGCGCGTTCGCGGCGGGCGGAGGGTTTGCCGGGGGTGTCGTTGGCGTGGGGGTTGTGGGCCGAGGCGAGTGGTCTGACGGGTCATCTGGGGGAGGAGGGCCGGGCGCGGTTGAAGCGTGGTGGTCTGTCGGCGATGGCGTCGGGTGAGGCGTTGGCGTTGTTCGACGCGGCGTTGGGTTCGTCGGAGGCGGTGTTGGTGCCGACGCGGTTGGACTGGGGGGTGTTGCGGTCGCAGGCGGCGAGCGGTGAGTTGAACCCGTTGCTGCGCGGGCTGGTCCGCACTCCCCGCCGCACCGCCACCACCACCGCGGCCACGCCGACCGGGGACGGCCGTGAGGCCCTGCTCCGGAGGCTCACCGCGGTGAGCGAGGCGGAACAGCTCCGCCTGCTCCTGGACGTGGTCCGCGCCGGCGCGGCGAAGGTCCTCGGCCAGAGCATCGACGAGACCGTGCGGGCCACCCAGACCTTCAAGGAGGTCGGCTTCGACTCGCTGACCTCGCTGCGGATCCGGACCGGCCTGACGGAGGCCACCGGTGTCCGGCTCCCGGCGACGCTGGTGTTCGACCACCCGACGCCGACCGCCGTCGCGGAACACCTGCGGGACCGGCTCGGCCTGGCGGGGGCCGCGGTCGTGCCGCCCGTCCTGCTCGAACTCGACCGGCTCGAAGCGGCGTTGGCGGCCACGTCCGGGACGCCCGACGGTCTGCGGGCCCAGGTCACCGCCCGTCTGGAGGCCCTCACCGCCCGCTGGGCGGAGGCGGGCGAGGAGCCGGACGCCGAGGGCGTCGACCTGGACGCCGCCTCCGACGACGAGCTCTTCGACCTGATCGACAACGAACTCGGCCTTTCCTGATGACGGATACGAGGAAGAACCCCATGTCGAACGACGACAAGCTGCGCGACTACCTCAAGCGCGTCACGGCCGACCTCCAGCAGACCCGGCGCCGCCTGCGCGACGCCGAGGCCCGGCGCACCGAGCCGATCGCCATCGTCGGGATGGCCTGCCGGCTGCCCGGCGGCGTGGCCTCCCCGGCCGACCTGTGGCGGCTGGTCCACGACGGCACCGACGCCATGGCCCCGTTCCCCCGCGACCGGGGGTGGGACGTGGACTCCCTCCACGACCCGGACCCGGACGCGGCCGGGAAGACCTACGCGGAGGAGGGCGGCTTCCTCACCGACCCGGGCGGCTTCGACGCCGCACTCTTCGGGATCTCGCCGCGTGAGGCGCTGGCGACGGATCCGCAGCAGCGGTTGCTGCTGGAGACGTCCTGGGAGCTGCTGGAGCGGGCGGGCATCGACCCGACCTCGCTCGGTGGGCAGCCGGTCGGCGTCTACGCCGGCCTGATGTACCACGACTACGCGCACCACGTGCTCAACCTCCCGGAGGGGCTGGAGGGTTACTTCGGCATCGGCAACTCGGGTTCGGTGGCGTCGGGCCGCATCTCCTACGCCCTCGGGCTGGAGGGTCCGTCGGTGACGGTGGACACGGCCTGCTCGTCGTCGCTGGTGGCGCTGCACCTGGCGGCGCAGGCGCTGCGTGACGGGGAGTGCACGCTGGCGCTGGCCGGCGGTGTCGCCGTCATGGCCACGCCGGAGGTGTTCGTCGACTTCGCGACGCAGCGCGGCCTGGCCCGCGACAGTCGCTGCAAGGCGTACGCCGACGCCGCAGACGGCACGGGCCTCGCCGAAGGCGCCGCGGTCCTCCTGCTGGAGCGGCTGTCGGACGCGCGGCGGCTGGGTCACGAGGTGCTGGCCGTGGTCCGGGGCTCGGCCGTCAACCAGGACGGTGCGTCGAACGGCCTGACCGCGCCCAACGGCCCCTCGCAGGAGCGGGTGATCCGGGCCGCGCTCGCCGACGCCCGGCTGACCGCCGCGGACGTGGACGCGGTGGAGGGTCACGGGACGGGGACGTCGCTGGGTGATCCGATCGAGGCGCAGGCGGTGCTGGCCACGTACGGGCAGGGTCGTCCGGCGGAGCAGCCGGTGTGGCTGGGTTCGTTGAAGTCGAACATCGGGCATGCGCAGGCGGCGGCGGGTGTCGCGGGTGTGATCAAGATGGTGGAGGCTTTGCGGCACGGTGTGCTGCCGAAGAGTCTGCACATCGACGCGCCGAGTTCGAAGGTGGACTGGGAGTCGGGTGCGGTCGCGCTGTTGACGGAGGAGCGGGAGTGGCCGGAGGTGGACCGGCCGCGCCGGGCCGCCGTGTCGTCCTTCGGCGTGAGCGGCACCAACGCCCACGTCATCCTCGAACAGGCCCCTGCCGAGGACGCGCCGCAGTCCTCCGACGAGCCGTCGGAGCAGCAGCCCGACGAGCAGTCCGCCGTCTCCCCGTCGGCCGGCCGTGCCTCGAACGACGTACTGCCGGGTGCCGCCCTGCCGTTGGTCCTGTCGGCCGCCACCGAGCCCGGGTTGCACGCCCAGGCCGACGGCTGGGGCCGGTTCCTCGCCGAACGGCCCGACGCAGACCTGGCGCGGACCGCCCGGACCCTCCTCACCGCGCGTGCCGCGCTGGAGCAGCGGGCGGTGGTGGTGGCCGCCGACCGGGAGGCCGTCCTGACGGCGCTGGGCGCGGCAGCGCGCGCGGAGGAGGCGACGGGTGTCGTCTCCGGCCGTGCGGAGGTGGCGGGCCGGTCGGTGTTCGTGTTCCCGGGTCAGGGTTCGCAGTGGGTGGGGATGGGCCGGCGTCTGTCGGCCGAGTCCCCGGTGTTCGCGCGGGCTCTGGCGGAGGTGGAGGGTGCGCTGAAGCCGTATGTGGACTGGTCGTTGGTGGATGT
>NZ_JBHXKE010000279.1:0-11276 GCF_042722765.1 Kitasatospora sp. NPDC058406 | reverse complement strand
CCTCAGGAGACCGCTGTCATCAGCAGGCCCCGAGGTCGCTCCAGACTCCCCACGCGCCGCTGGCGGCGGGGTCGTCGCCCTTGGTCCACCACTTGTTCTGGTAGTAGTGGCCCTTCCACGACACCTTGGTCGGCGTCGCGTAGGTGGTGGCCGCGTCCCAGCTCGGCGCAGCGGCGCAGGTGCCGGTGGTCGGGGTCACGGTCGGCGTGACGGTGGGCGTGACGGTCGGCGTCACCGTGGGGGTGACGGTCGGGGTCACGGTGGGCGTCACGGTCGGGGTGACCGTCGGCGTCACGGTGGGCGTCACGGTCGGGGTCGGCGTGCCGCCGTTCACCGCACCGCGGGTCAGGTCACCCTTGAGGCCGTACAGCGTGCCGCCCACGTTGACCGTCCAGTTGGACGGGGTCGAGACCGGCAGGTAGTAGGTGAAGTCCATGTCGATCGACGCACCCGGCGCCAGCGACTGCCAGCCCGGCAGCTTGACCGACACGCGGTTGTAGGTGCCCTTGAGGCCGCCCACGTTGCCCGACCCGGTGTGGTCCTGCTTGATGACCGTCAGGCCGAAGCCGGACTGGTCCTTGGCGTTGCCCGGGGCCGAGTTGCTGTAGTCGAACTGGAACTCGGTGCCGCCCGGCAGGGTCAGCGTCGAGTTGTTGACGATGTGGATCTTCGGGTTGATCGGGTAGTTCGAGTCACCCAGCGCGAAGTTGGTGAACGACACGTCGATCGGCAGGGTCTGCTGCGGCAGCGCCGTCGTCGAGCGGATCGCGCCGTACGGCGAGGCCGCCTTGAACTTGTCGTACATCAGCGAGGTGAGCGTGTTGCCCGGGACGTACTGGCCCTTGCCGCCGTTCGCGGCCGCGTCCCACTTGTAGTCGCCGGCCAGCTCCCAGATCATCGCGCCGCCGGCGCCCTGGTTGACGATGTAGTCGGCCTTGGCGCCCACCGACTGCTCGTCCTCGGTGGAGAGGAACACCTTCTTGGCGTCGTTCCACAGCCACGGCGCCACCAGGGCGGAGCTGTAGTTGCGGGCGTAGGTGCCCGTCAGCGCGGTGTCCTTCACGCCGTACTTGGAGAGGTAGTCGGGCAGGATGCCCTTCTCCAGGTTCTTGGCGTGCCACATCGGGTTCGACCCGGCCGGGGACTCCTTGCCCGCGTCGTCCTTGTCGTTCCAGATGTTGTCGATGCCGACCGCGCCGTCACCGCACGCGGTCAGGCCGGAGCCGACCGGGCAGGTGGTCGCCGAGGCGGTGCCCCAGAGGCCGTTGGTGCCGCCGACCACGTTCTTGAAACCGCGGGTGTAGTACGGCAGACCGACGTTGATCCGGCCGCCGGGCATCGCGCCGCGGAAGTAGTGGTACGACCAGTCGGTGTTGAGGTAACCGATGCCGCCGTACTGGCCGGTGCCGTAGACGTTGGCCGCCGCCAGCTCGCCGTCCTTGCCGTCGTCGAACAGCGAGGCGTTCGGGCCGACGTACTTGTTCCAGGCGCCGTGCAGGTCGTACGACATGATGTTGACGTAGTCCAGGTACTGCGCGATCTGGAACGTCTCCATGCCGCGCAGCAGGTAGCCGGACGACGGGGCCGCGACCGAGAGCAGGTAGTGCTTGCCGTCGGTGGCGCCCGCCCGGTCCAGCTTCTCGCGGAGCGTCTTCATCAGGGCGGCGTAGCCCTTGGCCAGCGAACCGCGCTTGCTGTTGGCGAGCTGCCAGTCCAGCGGGTTGCCCGCGTCCTTCATCGAGGTCGGGTACTCGTAGTCGACGTCGACGCCGTTGAAGCCGTACTTCTTGATGAAGTCGACGGCCGAGGTGGCGAAGGAGTCGATGCCCGCCTGGTTGACGCTGCCGTCCGGGTTGACGGTCATCGAGTAGAAGCCGCCGGAGTTGACGCGCTTGCCGTCGTCCCCGAAGTACCCGCCGGTCTCGGTCCAACCACCGACCGAGATCATGGTCTTGACGTTCGGGTACTGCTTCTTGTACTTCGTCAGCAGGTTGAAGTGACCCTTGTAGGGCAGCGACGGGTCCAGCTCCGCGCCGGGCACGCCGGGGAAGGAGATCCCGGTGGCCTCGTTCTTGTCGTTGTCCGTGCCGACCGACAGCTTGTTGTCGGAACCGACGTGGCCGAAGGCGTAGTTGAGGTGGGTGACCTTGTCCCAGGGGATGTCGCTCACCAGGTACGGCGGGGTGCCGTCCTTGCCAGTACGCCAGCCGGTGAAGTAGCCGATGATGCGGCGCTGGTGATCGGCGCCCATCTTCTCTCGGCCGTTGGTGTCGTAGACGCTGCAGTACGGAACGTCGACGCCGGGCGTGGCGTACTGACCGTCCGGACGACAGGCCGCGTTGTCGACGGTGGCGGACGCCTGGGAGGGCGCCGCGCCCAGCGTGGCCACCAGCAGGCCGGCCATGGCGGCGGCAGCCAGCGAGGCCAGGCCGGCGCGGGCCGCCGGGCTCGTGGAACGGCGAGCAGCGGTGGGACGCCGCTCAGCCGTGGATCGGATCAACACTCGGTCCTCCGGGCAGAGTGCCGGCGCGTGCCTGTGGGGGAGCACGCACAGTGGGGGAAAGCAGATTGGCGCTGAAGCTATGTGGTCTGAACCACATAGGTCAATAGGTCTGTACCAATTGGTAATCAATTCCCCAACATCGCCGGTCGAACGGCTGATTGTCGACGGTCAGCCAGGCCCCCCTCCGGACCACGTCCCGGATCGCCGCGGCGCTCACTCCTCCGCACGTCGGCGGCTGTGCCGGGCCACCCGCACCCGCGTCCCGCAGGACGTCGAACACCACGCCCGCCGCGCGTGCTGCTGCAGGAAGAAGAGGATGCAGCCCGGCGCCGGACACGCCTTCACCGACTCCCGCCGCTCCCCCGTCAGCAACTCCACCGACGCCTGCGCCACCCGCGCCAGCAGCACCCTCCCCCGCTCCCCCGCCAGACTCCGCGGCACCGCCCGCCCCACCGCCCCCGGCGGCAGCTCCGCCCACCCCGGAGCCGCCCGCAGCGCCTCGTTCACCACCGCGACGTCCGGCTCCGCCGCCGGCCCGCCCGCCACCACCGCGGTCAGCACCGCCCGCAACGCCCGCCGCAGCTCCCGGAAGGCCGCCAGCTCCGCCGGACCCAGCTCCCCGGCCGGCGCGCTCGCCGGATCCAGCCCGTCCGCATGCCGCTCCACCCAGGCCGCCAGATCCGCCGGCTCCACCAGCACGTCCACCATGTGGCCGCGCAGGCCGCCCCGAACGAAGGTGCTGTTCACCAGGTCCAGCGCCACGTGCTCACCGTCGACCGGCATCCCGTCGACCGCACCGTGCTCCACCACATCCCTGCCCATACCCATACCTAACGGTAACGCGGCTTGCCATCCGCTAGCCAAGCCGAGCAAACTAACGCTACAAGTCAATGACAAACGTTAGGAAGCCGCCGCCGTGCCCCTCCCCAGCCGAGCCCCCGCCCGCCCCGCCACCACCGCCGTCCTCGCCTCCACGGCCACCGCAGTCACCGCCCTGCTCCTCCTCGCCGCCCTCGGCACCCTCACCGAACACCCCCTGCTCATCCCACCCCTCGCCGCCTCCATGGCCCTCATCGCCGGCGCCCCCGACCTCCCCCTCGCCCAACCCCGCAGCGTCATCGGCGGCCAACTGCTCTCCGCCCTCACCGGCTACGCCGTCCTCGCCCTCACCACCCCCGCCTACTGGTCGGCCGCCATCGCCGGCGGCCTCGCCCTCGGCGTCATGACCCTCGCCCGCACCCCGCACTCCCCCGCCGCCGCGACCGCCGTCATCGTCACCCTCACCTCCCCGGACCCCCGCCACTTCCTCCCGCTCCTGGCCCTCGCCGCCGCCCTCCTCACCCTCACCGGCCTCGTCGCCGCCCGCCTCCGCAACCGCCGCTACCCCACGTACTGGTGGTGAGCCCGTGACCGGACGACCGGCCGGTCGTTCGCCCACACGGGGGACGGGCCCACACGCCCGAAGGGGAACACCATGCCGGTCACCAGATACACCCACGAGCTGCTCACGGACCTCGCGGCGACCGCCGCCTCACTCGACGAGATGCTGATCGCACTCGGCAAGGAGCCGAACAAGGACCGCCGCAAGTACCTGCGCCTCAAACTGACCGAGTTCGACGTCGACACGTCGCACTTCCGGCCGGCGGGAAGCGTCTACACCCGCGAACTCCTCGAAGAGGCCGTCGCCGTCTCGCAGAGCGTGGCGGGGGTGGTGCGCCACCTCCACCTGCGTCAGGCCGGGGGCACCCAGGCGCACATCGGCCGGCGGATCAGGGCCCTCGGCATCGACACCTCGCACTTCACCGGACAGGCGCACCACCGGGGCAGGCGCTCCCCGGCCAGGATCCCGCCCGAGCAACTCCTCGTGCAGCGCCCCCGGGAAGCCAAACGGCTGCCCGGTTCGCGCATCCGCCTGGCCCTGTCCGAGCTCGGCCGGCCGGAGTCGTGCACGGGCTGCGGCACCGGCCCCGTGTGGCAGGGGCGACCCCTCACGCTCGAAGTCGACCACATCAACGGCGACTGGTCCGACAACAGGCCGGAGAACCTCCGCCTGCTCTGCCCGAACTGCCATGCCGTCACCGACACTTACTGCGGACGGAACAAGAACCGGCGGGAGCGGCCCGCCGCACACCGCGACCGGGGCGGCATCCCGCCCGGGAATGTCGCTGTCCCCGCCCTCGACAAGCCCCTAGACTGAAGGCCTTGCGGCCTTGGCGTAATCGGCAGCCGCGCGGGTTTTAGGTGCCCGTGGGAGGAATCCCGTGAGGGTTCGAGTCCCTCAGGCCGCACTTGCCTTTGAAACGAAGGCCCGCCCCGGAGTGATCTCCGGGGCGGGCCTTCGCCGTTCCTGCGGTGCCGTCAGCCCAGCAGGTCCCGGACCACCGGGGCGAGGGCGCGGAAGGCGTGGCCGCGGTGGCTGATGGCGTTCTTCTCCGCCGGCGTCAGTTCGGCGCAGGTGCGGGTCTCGCCGAGCGGCTGGAGGATCGGGTCGTAGCCGAAGCCGCCGTCGCCGGACGGCTCGGTGCGGAGGGTGCCGAGGAGGCGGCCCTCGACGACCCGCTCGGTGCCGTCGGGGAGGGCGAGGGCGGCGGCGCAGAAGAAGTGGGCGCCGCGGTGGACCGCGTCGATGTCGGAGAGCTGGGCGAGCAGCAGGTCGAGGTTGGCGCGGTCGTCGCCGTGCTTGCCCGCCCAGCGGGCGGAGAAGATGCCGGGGGCGCCGTTGAGGACGTCGACGCAGAGGCCGGAGTCGTCGGCGACGGCGGGCAGGCCGGTGGCCTGCGCGAGGGCGTGGGCCTTGAGGAGCGCGTTCTCCGCGAAGGTGACGCCGGTCTCGCGGACGTCGGGGATCTCCGGGTAGGCGTCGGCGCCGACCAGTTCGACGTCCAGGCCGGCGCTGCCGAGGATGTCGCGGAGCTCCACGACCTTGTTCTGGTTACGGGTGGCGAGGATGAGTCGGGTGGTCATGAAACCACCCTAACCGGACGTCAGCCGGTGCAGACCTTGGTGAGGTTCGAGGCGGCGTCGCCGAGCGGCTTGAGGTCCGGCACCTGCTTGTTGTTGACGGCCTGCTGGACCTTGTCGACCTGGGTGGAGAGGTCGGTGATGGCCTGGGAGACGTCGGTGTCCTTGGAGTTCTTCCCGAGCTGGTCGAGGTCGTTCTTGAGCTTCTGCAGCGCCTGCCCGGCGGCGGCCGCGTCGTTGCTGGCGTTGCTGTAGGCGTTGCTGACCTCGGTGATGTCACCGGTGATCTTGACCGCGGTGTTGCCGCAGTCGAGCGCCTTCTGGGCGGCCGCGCAACTCACGGCGCTGAGCGGGAGGATGGCGATCAGGCCGGCCACGGCGAGCATGGTGGGGCGGGCGATGCTCTGGGGCATCCGGTCCTCCTCGGTGCGCGGGTTTCCGGAAGGGAAGGACGCGCGCCGAGGGTGCACGGTTCCCGCAACCGGGTGCTGCGGGAACCGTACGGGCTCCGGACCCGGCCTGTACAGCGACCGAGGCCGGAGCCCGGGGGTTTTGGGGAACCGAAGCGGAACCGAGACCTCAGCCTTCGAGGGAGCCGAGGGCCTTGCGCTGGATCTCGTCGAGTTCGGCGCAGCCGAGGGTGCCGAGGTCGAGGAGCCGGTCGAGCAGTGCGCGGTCGAACGGGGCGCCCTCGGCGGTGCCCTGGACCTCGACGAAGCGGCCGTCTGAGGTGCAGACGATGTTCATGTCGGTCTCGGCGCGGACGTCCTCCTCGTACGGGAGGTCGAGCATCGGGACGCCGTCGATGATGCCGACGCTGACGGCGCTGACGCCGCTGGTGATCGGCTGGCCCTTGGCGCGGAGGATCTTCTTGTCACGCGCCCAGGCGACGGCGTCGACGAGGGCGACGTAGGCGCCGGTGATCGCGGCGGTGCGGGTGCCCCCGTCGGCCTGGAGGACGTCGCAGTCGAGGACGATGGTGTTCTCGGCGAGCGCCCGGTGGTCGACGACGGCGCGCAGCGAGCGGCCGATGAGCCGGCTGATCTCGTGGGTGCGTCCGCCGAGCCGCCCCTTGACGGACTCCCGGTCGCCGCGGGTGTTGGTGGCGCGCGGGAGCATGGAGTACTCGGCGGTGACCCAGCCTTCGCCGCTGCCCTTGCGCCAGCGCGGGACGCCTTCGGTGACGCTGGCGGTGCACAGCACCTTGGTGTCGCCGTAGGAGATGAGGACGGAGCCTTCGGCGTGCTTGCTCCAGCCCCGTTCGATGGTGACGGGGCGGAGCTGGTCGGGGGTGCGGCCGTCGATGCGTGACATAGGCACCGAGCGTAGCCGGTTTCGGCGGGTGGTCCGGGTACGCCCCGTGGAGTCCCGGGTGCGCCCGGGGCGGGCGGTGGCCGGGGGGCGGGGCGGGCGGTGGCGGGGGTCCGAACGGGTGGTGGGGGCCGCCCGGAGGGGCGGTGGCGCCGTGCCCGTCCGGCCCGTGTCCGGGGTGCGTCCGGGCGGTGTCCCGGGGTGCGTCCGGGCCGCGTCCGGGTCCGGGCGTGCCTCGGCCCGCCGGCCACGGGGGCGGGCGGGCCGAGGGGTGGTGAGCCTGGTGGGCTCAGCTCACATCATGTCCTCGATGTCGGCGGCGATCGGGTCGGCGTCGGTGCCGATGACGACCTGGATCGCGGTGCCCATCTTGACGACGCCGTGGGCGCCGGCGGCCTTCAGCGCGGCCTCGTCGACGAGGGAGGCGTCCTTGACCTCGGTGCGCAGGCGGGTGATGCAGCCTTCGACCTCTTCGATGTTTTCGATGCCGCCGAGACCGGCGACGATCTTCTCAGCCTTGCTGGCCATTGCTTTCTCCCTCTGTCTCGGCCCGTCGGCTGCTCTGCCGGGTGCCGTCGTGCGCTGTGCTGCCGTCCCCGGCCGGAGGTCGGGGGGTGATGGGTCCGGTTCGGTGCTGACGCGAGGTCAGCCGACGGTCGTACCGCGTCATGCCGTGTCGTGCTGCCCGGCAGCGCGACCAGCATGACCCGATCCGGAGCGATATGCCACGTTAGTCCACTTTTGGCCCATTCCGGCGCGCATGCCCCGGACCGCCGTCCGAGGATGACGATCAGCGGGGTTCGTGCTCCCGGTGCTCGCGGCCTGCGTCCCGAAGTGGTCTACACCAATATATGTGTACTCCGATGAACGCAGGAAGAGCCCCGGGTGTTCCTGGCCCTGCCCGAAGGTCCCCCCGGGGGCCCGCGGCCGGCAACTGCTCTCGGAGGGCGAAGGATGAGTTCGGCAGGCGCCACAGCCCCGCAGACCGCGTGGTGGCACACCTTCTACGGCGGCCTCCAGAAGATGGGCCGCTCGCTCCAGCTCCCGGTCGCGGTGCTCCCGGCCGCCGGCATCCTCAACCGGCTCGGTCAGCCGGACGTCTTCGGCAAGGACGGCCTGGGCTGGGACAACGTCGCCAAGGTCTTCGCGGCGGCGGGCGGCGCGCTGCTGGACTCCTCGCTCGGTCTGCCGATGCTGTTCTGCATCGGCGTCGCGATCGGCATGGCGAAGAAGGCGGACGGCTCGACCGCGCTGGCGGCCGTGGTCGGCTTCCTCGTCTTCTACCAGGTCCTGCACGCCTTCCCGGAGGACTGCAAGCTGCCGACCGTGCTGGTCGGCAACCAGTGCGTGGACTTCACCTCCGCCAAGGCGGCCGCGGCGACCTACCAGAACCCGGGCGTGCTGGGCGGCATCCTGATCGGTCTGCTGTCGGCGTGGCTCTGGGTGCGTTTCCACCGCACCAGACTGGTGGACTGGCTGGGCTTCTTCAACGGGCGCCGCCTGGTGCCGATGATCACCGCCCTGGTCGGCATGGTGGTCGCCGTCATCGCGGTCTGGGCGTGGCCGCCGATCGGCCGGGCCTTCAACGACTTCAGCCAGACCCTCGCCGACCTGGACGCGTGGGGCGCGGGCATCTTCGGTCTCGCCAACCGCGCACTGCTGCTGATCGGCATGCACCAGTTGCTGAACACCTTCGTCTGGTTCCAGTTCGGCGACTTCACGAAACCGGACGGCGCCGTCGTCCACGGCGACATCCCGCGCTTCCTGGCCGGCGACCCCACGGCGGGCCAGTTCACCTCCGGTTTCTTCCCCATCATGATGTTCGCGCTGCCCGCCGCCGCCCTGGCGATGGCCCACGCGGCCAAACCGCACCGGCGCAAGGAGATCTACGGCCTGATGCTCTCGGTCGGCCTGACCTCCTTCGTCACCGGCGTGACCGAGCCGATCGAGTACTCCTTCGCCTACGTCGCCCCGGCGCTGTACGCGGTGCACGCGCTGCTGACGGGCGCGTCGATGGCCGTCACCTGGGGGCTGGGGGTACACGACGGGTTCAGCTTCTCGGCCGGCCTGATCGACTACGCGATCAACTGGAGCCTGGCCACCAAGCCCTGGATGATCATCCCGATCGGGCTCTGCTTCGCCGTCGTGTACTACGTGCTGTTCCGGTTCATCATCGTGAAATTCAACATGAAAACGCCCGGACGCGAGGACGACGACGAGGTCGAGGACGTGACCAAGGCATAAACCGAGCGTCACCACGAGCTATCCGATAAAGCCCCCGGACGACCGGTCCGGGGGCTTTCGGCTTATCCGGGGCGGGCCTTTGGTCCCGACACGAAACTCCGGACAATTCCGGGGCCGGAAATTCGGGGACAGGACCACGACCCCGACCGCGCCCGGCCTGCGCCCGGGCGGCACCCGGACAGCACCGGCGGGCACGGCGGGCGGGCGTCGACGGGCAACGGGGCCCGCACAGGAGGGCAACGGGTGGGCCGCAGGGGGACACCCGGCGGGCACGGCGCCCGCGGACCGCGGCCGGGGGGTCCGGGTGGGGGGAAGATCACAACCCGCCGAGAACCACCGCCGGGCAATCCGCCACCACCGCCGCCCTGCCGTTTCGCCTCCGGTTTCCCGCGCGAAGAGATCGCGGCGGCGGACCGGGGAGCAATCCCGACGACGATTACCGGGTGCCCGGCGAGGGGGGTACATGACACCGGCGCCCCGCAGGGCCGCGACCGTCCGGGGCGGGCCGGCTCGGGCCCGGCTCCCCCGGCCGCCGCGACCTCGGCCACATCCCCCGCCGTCCTCCGGCGGACCCTCGCCCGCCCTTCCCCCGCGTCCGGGGCCGTCCGGGGCTCCCGGGGGGGCCTCCCGTCCGGCCTCCGACGGCCCTGCGGGCCGGGCCTGCCGGGGGTCCCGGCTTTTTGTTGCGCAAATAGCCAAAATCCCAATCACCGCGGGTAATCATGATCGTCGATCCGCAAGTAGGTTTCGATTTCATAGCGCTTCCCATCAGCAGCGCTTTCGGGGGTTCCCCCCCTTCTCCACCCGTGCTACAAAACTGGTCTACACCACGTGTGGTGTAGACCAGTTCGCGGTTCGGCCCCCTGTGCCTGTCCCCCGACCGACCCGCCCTTGCCGTTAGGAACCCACCCCCATGAGTCAGTCTGCGCAGGCACCGGCGCCCGCCGCGGCTCCGGCCACGCCAAGCCCCACCAAGAAGTTCGGCCAGAACCTGATCCAGGGTCTGCAGAAGATCGGCCGCAGCCTGCAGCTGCCCATCGCCGTGCTCCCGGCCGCCGGTCTGCTCCTGCGCCTCGGCCAGGACGACGTCTTCGGCAAGGACGGCCTCGGCTGGGACAAGGTCGCCGCGGTGTTCGCCACCGCCGGCAACGGTGTCTTCGACAACCTGCCGCTGCTCTTCGCGGTGGGCATCGCCATCGGCTTCGCCAAGAAGGCCGACGGCTCGACCGCCCTCGCCGCCCTGGTCGGCTTCCTGGTCTACAAGAACGTGCTCACCGCGTTCCCGATCACCGAGGGCCACGTCACGGACGGCAAGTGGGTCGCCCCGACCTACCAGAACCCGGGTGTGCTCGGCGGTATCGTGATCGGTCTGCTCAGCGCCGTGCTGTGGCAGAAGTACCACCGCACCAAGCTGGTCGACTGGCTCGGCTTCTTCAACGGCCGCCGTCTCGTCCCGATCATCATGGCCTTCGTCGGCACCGCCGTCGGTGTCCTCTTCGCCCTGACCTGGGGCCCGATCGGCGACGCCATCAAGAGCCTGAACGACACCCTGATCGGGGCCGGCGCGCTCGGCGCAGGCGCCTTCGGCCTGGTCAACCGTGGTCTGCTGCCGGTCGGCATGCACCAGTTCGTGAACTCCTTCGCCTGGTTCCAGACCGGTGACTTCACCAAGCCCGACGGCACCGTCGTGCACGGCGACCTGACCCGCTTCTTCGCCGGCGACCCCACCGCCGGACAGTTCATGTCGGGCTTCTACCCGATCATGATGTTCGCGCTGCCCGCCGCCGCCTTCGCCATCGCCCACACCGCCAAGCCGCACCGCCGCAAGGCCGTCACCGGCATGATGCTGTCCCTGGCGCTGACCTCCTTCGTCACCGGTGTCACCGAGCCGATCGAGTTCTCCTTCGTCTTCATCGCCCCGCTGCTGTACGTCATCCACGCGCTCCTCACCGCCGTCTCGATGGCCCTCACCTGGGCGCTCGGGGTGCACGACGGCTTCACCTTCTCCGGCGGTCTGATCGACTACCTGCTCGCCTGGAACAAGGCCACCGACCCGTGGATGATCATCCCGCTCGGCCTGGCGTTCGCCGCCCTGTACTACTTCCTCTTCCGCTTCGCGATCGTCAAGTTCGACCTCAAGACCCCCGGTCGCGAGGACGACGACGAGATCGAGGACGTCACCAAGGCCTGACGCCGGGAACCACCTGACGCCGCTCACGGCCCCGCCCCGCCACCCGCTCCCCCGGGTGGCGGGGCG
>NZ_JBHXKE010000278.1:0-11341 GCF_042722765.1 Kitasatospora sp. NPDC058406 | reverse complement strand
CGCCGCGCCCCGCCCCCGCGGGGGCCCGCCGCCCCCGTGCAACCCCGCGGGGGCCGGCGGCCTTTCGCGTTCCGGCGGGAGCGGCTGCGGCGGCCGGCCGAGGTGCCAGGGCAGGTCGTAGCGGCTGAAGAGGTCCGCGCGGATCGGCGCCAGCGGCACCTCCGCGCCCGGGAGCAGGACGCCTATGCAGCCGCCCATCAGGGCGCTGCGCAGCACCGCGTGCTCCGCGACGGGGTCGGGCGCACCCCAGTCGCGCAGCAGTTCCTGGAGGATCGAGCCGAGCCGTTGCTGCTCGGGGTCCTGGACGAAGGCGCCGGTGTCCGGGTCGAGGATCAGCGCCAGGTGCGAGCGCATCACCCGCGGGTGGTCCATGGCGAGGCCGAGCACCGCGTCGATCGCCCGGGCCAGCCGGGCCTCCGGTGTCGCGTCGGGCGCGAGCTCGCCGAGCGCGGTGGAGAGCTCCTGGTGCATCATCCGGTGGGTCGCCGACTGCATGAGCAGCCGTTTGCCGTCGAAGTAGTACGAGAGCAGTCCGCGGGCCAGTCCGGCCCGTTCGGCGATGTCGGTCAGCGTGGTCCCGGCGTATCCGTGCCGGTCGACCAGTTCGACGGTGGCCCGCATGATGCGTCGCCGGGAACGCTGACGCATCTCCTCATTGACCGAATCCCCGCGAGGTGCCATCGTTTCTGCTCCGTACGTTCGTTGGCTGTCGGCCAATATACTGGCGCGGCCGGCGACCGGACCGCGGCCCCCGGGCCTTGGGCCGGGCGGCGGCGTTCGGTTCGTACGGAGGCGCCGGCTCTACCAACACGGGGGTTTGGTGGAGCCGGCGCCCGCCCGGGGACTCCGTCCCGGGCCTGGTGGAACTCGTACCGCTGTTCAGCTCTTGGTCAGAACCTCGCCGCCCCGGTCGACCAGGTCGACTGACGGATAATCATAGTCCGGTACGGAGAAGTGAGGTGCCTTCGTCCGTCGGTCGAGAACGGCGCCCGCGACGGCGATCACGAAACCGACCACCGCGATCCCGGTGATGAAGAGCAGGGCGGGCCGGTAGCCGTCCAGCTGGGCCTGCGCGCCGGTGCCGCCGCCGCTGCCGGCGGTGATGATGGCCGTGGCGCCGGCCAGGACGACCGCGGTGCCGACCTGGATCGCGGTGTTCACCAGGCCGGAGGCCAGTCCCTGCTCATCGTCGGCGACGCCGTCGGTGGCGGCGATGTTCACCGAGGGGAAGGCCAGCGCGAAGCCGACGCCGAGCAGGATGATCGACGGCAGCACCAGCACCGGGTACGAGCTGTGCTCGTCGAGCCGGAGGAAGAGCGCGAACGCGCCGACCAGGGCGAGCAGGCCGATCGGCAGCAGCCGGCCGGTCCCGAAGCGGTCCACCACGGGGCCCATGAACGGTGCCGACAGGGCGATCATCGCGCCGGCGGGCAGCAGCCCGAGCGCCATCTCCAGGGCCGACCAGTCGAGCAGCTCCTGGAGGTAGAGCGTGACCACGAACTGGAAGCCGCCGTACGCGCCGGTCATCGCGAACGCGATCACGTTGGCGCGGGCGACCGAGCCGTTGCGGAAGATCCCGAGCCGGACCAGCGGGTGCGCGGTGCGGCTCTCGACGAACAGGAAGGCGGAGCCGAGCAGCGCCACGACGGCGAACGAGCCCAGGGTGCGCAGGCTGAGCCAGCCGGCGCCCTGCGCCTCGGTCACGGTGAAGACCAGCAGCAGCACGGTGGCGGTGCCGGTGATCGCGCCGAGCACGTCGTACCGGCCGGTGGCCTTCTCCCCGGCGGCCGGGCGGGGGAGCAGCCGGACGGCGAAGACCAGGGCGAGCAGGGCGATCGGGACGGGCATCAGGAAGGTCCAGCGCCAGCCGACCGAGGTGAGCACTCCGCTGAGGACCAGGCCGAGCGAGAAGCCGCTGGCCCCGCAGGTGGTGTAGATCGACAGTGCCCGGTTGCGGGCCGGGCCCTCCGGGAACGTGGTGGTGATGATCGACAGGCCGGCCGGCGCGGTGAAGGCGGCGGCGACGCCCTTGATGAAGCGGGCGGCGATCAGCAGGCCGCCGTCGTCGACCAGGCCGCCGAGCAGGGAGGCGGCGGCGAAGACGGCGAGTGCGACGAGGAAGACCCGGCGGCGGCCGAGCAGGTCGGCGGTCCGGCCGCCGAGCAGCAGGAGCCCGCCGTAGCCGAGTACGTAGCCGGAGACCACCCACTGGAGGGTGGAGGTGGAGAGGTGGAGTTCGGAGCCGATGGAGGGGAGCGCGATGCCCACCATCGAGATGTCCAGGGCGTCCAGGAACAGCGCGGCGCAGAGCACGATCAGCGTGCCCCAGAGGCGGGGACTCCAGCGCGGAGCCCCCTGTGATGAATCGTCAGACGTCGTGACGGTCGCGGTGGTCATGGGCAAGAGAGTACATGCACGTGCATTCAATGCAAGTGAATAAGATGTTAACGCATAAGTTGCTTCCGCATGTGATACCGTGGCGGCGTGGCTGAACTCGACCCCCACGATTCCCACGACTCCCCGGCGGAGGCCGGTCTGGTCGTCCAGTGGCGCGACCTGCTGGCCCGGCAGGCCCAGACCGCCTGCCTCCTCGACCGTGAACTCGGCGAGAAGCACGGCCTGGGCATGAGCGAGTTCGAGGTGCTGGAACGCCTCGTCGAGGGGTGTGACGGCAGTGGCGGGCACGGGCTGCGGATCCAGGAGCTGGCCGACACCGTGCACCTCAGCCAGAGCGCGCTCTCGCGGCTGATCGGCAGGCTGGAGAAGGCCGGGCTGGTCACCCGCGCGATGTGCACCAGTGACCGGCGCGGCATCCAGGTCGCGCTCACCGAGGCCGGCCGTCGGCGCTACACGGAGGCCCGTCCCCTGCACCGCGAGGTGCTCTCCCTCACGCTCGCCGACGAACCGGTGCGCGCCTGCGGGACGACCCTGGACTGACGGGGCCGGAGGCCGGCGCTACAGCAGGGACGCGAGGCCCGGTGCGGCGGCCGTCAGCACGACCGCCACCGGCGCGGCCAGGGCGGCCAGGGTCAGCTGCAGGCGGTGCGACACGGAGAGCCGGGGGCGCCCGGCCAGCAGCCGGTCCACCCGCTTCGGCGACTGGGCCATCCCGGGCGGGCAGGAGCCGAACACCCCGCGCCCCAGGTTGAGTTCGGCCAGTGCCAGGGCGGTGGTGTGCCGGCCGTGCCGCCGCGCGGCCCGGTCGTCCGCCGCCAGCTCCACCAGCTCGCCCACCTGATTCCGGAAGGCGCTGAAGACGCCGACCCCGGGGAAGCCCGAGGCGAGCGCCTGCGCGCCCTGCGCCAGCCAGTGGTGCCGGGCCCGGACGTGCCCGCGCTCATGGCTCAGCACCGCCTCCAACTCCCGGTGGGTCAGCTGCCGGAGCGCCCCCGTGGTGACCACCAGCCGGGAGTTGTGCCCGGGCAGCGACCAGGCCCCGGGCCGGACGTCCTCCAGCACCACCAGCCGCTCCCGGCGCTGCCGTGCGTCGTCGATGGAGCCCGGCAACTCAGGTGACAGCGTGGCCAGTTCGGCATGCCGGTGAGCGCGCAGCGCCTTCGCCGAACGGACCTCACGGGTCAGCGCGAACAGCGTCTGCAGCCCGCCCGCGGCCAGCACCGCCGCGCAGAGCCGGCCCCAGCCCTCGGCGTTGTGCAGTCCGTACGCCGCCTCCACGCCGTGCGGTGCGCCCGTGAACAGCAGCGACCGCAGGTCGGGGAGCGCGGCCGAGGCGGCCAGCAGCAGGCTCAGCGCACAGCACAGCAGTACGGCCACCACCAGGCACTGCCAGACCAGCAGCGCCAGCACGGGTTCGCGGTCCACCCAGCGGGCCCGGGTCAGCCGCCGGGGAGCGGCGGTGGCGAGCAGCAGTCCGAGCAGCAGCAGGCCGAGCAGGGCCGTCATGGCATGGGCTCCCCGGGGACGCACGGAGCGCGACAACGCGCTTCCCGTCCAACCTAAGCGCTGCCGGCGCGGCGTGGTACGACTTTCGGCCACCAGTGACCAACGCCACGGCTGTTCGGCGGCCGCGCCGCGAGGACGGTGCGGCGCCGCGACGGCCGTCCGGTGCCGCGCCCGCGACGGTGGGCGCGGGCGCCGGTGTCACATGGTCAGGAGCATGGCGAACATGCCGATGCCCATCGACAGCCGCCAGGCCCGGGGCAGCGTCGCCGAGGCCGCCGGCAGCCCGCCGGGCCCGCCTCCGGCACCGCTGAGCAGCCTGCTGCCCGACCAGAGCGCGTACCCGCCGAAGTAGAGCAGCAGGGCGCCGGTCAGTGCCGGCGATCCGGCCGCGGACGGGTGGTGGCCCGCGTGCCCGGCGGCGGGTGCGGTGGCCATCACGAGTGCCATGTAGGTCATCGTCAGCGCGCCGACCGCGTGGTGCAGCCGGTGCGCCCGCCGCTCCGGGCGGTACGCGGCGGCCAGCAGCAGGGCGACCGCGGGCGGGCCGAACAGCCAGGCCCAGGCGACGCCCGGTACGGCCGTCCCGGTCACGGCCATGGCGGCCATGCCGAAGCCCATCAGGGCCTCGGAGGCATCCGACTCGTACGCGTGCAGCCGGTGCGCGCGGGTCGCCCCGGTGGCCCCGGTCCTTCTCGGGCCGGGCGTCCTCGGTGCGGTTCCGGCTCCGGCCGCTCCCGGGGGCGGCGCGGGGGGAGTACGGCGCAGGCGGGTGAGGCAGTAGCCGCCGGAGGTCGCGGCGAGGGCGGCCAACAACCAGCTGACGAGGGCTGATCCGTGCAACGGCGGCCTCCCGGGCGGTGACGGGCGGGGGTTCCGTCCACGATCACGGCCCGGGGCCGCGTGCAGCAGGGCGCGTGCGGGGCGCATGGTGGTGCCCGGCGGAGTGGGCCCACCGGCGGGCGCCGGACTGCCGCACAGGTCCGGCTACCCGGAGAGCCGCCCGGAGGCGATGACCCGGCTCAGGAACCGCCGGGTCCGCTCCTGCTGCGGCGCCCCGAACACCCGCTCCGGCGAGCCCTGTTCGAGTACCACCCCGGCGTCCAGGAAACAGACCTGGTCGGCGACCTCGCGGGCGAACCCCATCTCGTGCGTCGCGACCAGCATCGTCATGCCCTGCTCCTTGAGGTTGCGCACCACCGAGAGCACCTCGCCGACCAGCTCCGGGTCGAGCGCCGCGGTGATCTCGTCGAGGAGCAGCAGCCGCGGCCCGGTGGCGAGCGCCCGCACGATGGCCACCCGCTGCTGCTGGCCGCCGGAGAGCCGGTCGGGGTACTCCCGCGCCTTCGCCGCCAGGCCCAGCCGGTCGAGCAGCTCGTGCGCCCGCGCCTCGGCCTCGGCCCGGGCCAGACCGTGCACCCGGCGCGGGGCGAGCGTCACGTTCTCCAGCACGGTCATGTGCGGGAAGAGGTTGTAGGCCTGGAACACGACGCCGATCCGTCGTCGCACGGCGTCCTCGTCGGCACGCGGGTCGGTGATCTCCGCGCCGTCCAGGAAGACGGCGCCGTCGTCGATCCGCTCCAGCAGGTTGACGCACCGCAGGAGCGTCGACTTGCCGGAGCCGGAGGCGCCGATCAGCGCCGTCACCGAGTGCTCGGGGACGGTGAGGTCCACGTCGCGCAGGACCGCCTGGCCGTTGAAGCTCTTGCGCACCGACTCCAGGCGCAGCACGGGCTTCACCGCCCCGCCCGACGGCGCGGCCCCGCCCGACGCCGCCGGCACACCCGGTCGTACGGCGGACGTGCCCGGCGGGCGGCCTGTCGCGTCGTCGGCCGGTCGGCCGGTCACACCGCACCTCCCTGCTGGCGTCGGCGGTTCATCCGGGTGGTGAGCCAGCCGGTGAACCGGGTGAGCGGGATGGTCAGCACCACGAAGACGAGTGCCGCCACCAGGTACGGGGTGGAGTTGAACGACCGGCCGTTGATGATCTTCGCCGCGTACACCGCGTCGATCACCCCGCCGATCGAGACCAGTCCGGTGTCCTTCTGCAGGCTGACCAGGTTGTTGAGGAGCGGCGGCACCACCCGGCGGACCGCCTGCGGCAGCACCACGTACCGCATCGCCTGCGCGTTGGAGAGGCCCAGCGACCGGGCGGCGGCCCGCTGGCTCGGGTGCACCGACTCGATGCCGGCCCGGAACACCTCGGACACGTACGCCGCGTACGTGAGCACCAGCGCGGCGCCGCCCAGCCACAGCGGGTCGGTGGTGACACCGGTCAGTCGCAGCGCCGGCACCCCGGTGATCATCACCAGCAGGCAGATGATCATCGGCAGGCCGAGGAAGAAGTCGACGTAGGCGGTGGCGAGCAGCCGCACCGGCAGGAAGACCGGCCCGCTCAGGGTCCGCAGCACCGCGAGCAGCAGGCCGAAGAAGAGGATCAGCACCCCGCAGACGGCCATCAGTTCCAGGTTGATCCGCAGTCCCTTGAGCACCTCGGGCAGTGCCTGCCGGGCGTACTCGGCACTGAGGAAGGACCGCCGCACGGCCGGCCAGCCGGGCGAGCCGACCACCAGCAGGACCAGCGCCACCGCCGTCACCAGCGTCGAGCCGGCCGCGATCAGCGCCGAGCGGTGGGCCCGCCGGCGCCGGTACGCCTCGTGGGCGAGCCGTCTCGCCGACGGCCGGTAGCCGTCGTCGGCCGCGCCCGGGCCGGCCGGCGTCCCCGGGTCGGCGGACCGCCCGGAGAGCCCCTTCACGGTGTCGCTCACTGGAGGACGGGGGCCGAGACGGCGTCCGAGAGCCACTGCTTCTCCAGCTTCGCCAGCGTCCCGTCGGCCCGCAGCGCGTCCACCGCGCCGGAGACGCAGCCGGTCAGCTTCGAGCCCTTGTCCAGCACCAGGCCGAACTGCTCACCCTTCGCGGAGCCCGCCAGCTGGCCGACCACCTGGGCGTCCGTCACCTCGGCCCCGGTGATGTAGAACGCCGTCGGGAGGTCGACCACCAGGGCCTCGACCTGACCGTTCCTCAACGCGGCCTTCGCCAGGTCGTTGGAGTCGAAGACGGCCGGCCGGGTGGTCGGCCTGATGGTGTCGGTGACCGCGTCCAGGCTGGTGGTGCCGACCTGTGCGCCCAGCTTGGCGCCCCTGAGATCGGCGAGGCTCCGGGCCGAGGCGGCCTTGGAACTCTTCAGCGCGATCACGGCCTGGCGCACGTCGTAGTAGCCGGAGGAGAAGTCCACCGCCTGCCGGCGCTCGGCACTGATCGACACCTGGTTGATGTCGAAGTCGAAGTTCTTCGGACCGGGCGCGGTCGCCGTGCCGAACGGAGCGACCACCCACGTCACCTTCTCCTTGGGGTAGCCGAGCTTCTCCGCCACCGCGTGGGCGACCGCGGACTCGAAGCCCTTGCCGTTCGCCGGCGCGTCCTCGGCGAACCACGGCTCGTACGCGGGCTTGTCGGTGCCGATGGTCAGCGTCCCCGCCGCCCGGGTGGGCAACGCGCCCGGCGCGCAGCCGCCGGCCGTGCTCGCGGCCGTGGGGTTCCCGTCGGACGCGGTGTCCTGCGGGGCACAGGCGGCCAGCACGGCACCGGCGAGCAGGAGGGCGGCGAGCGGCTTTCGGGGGAGGGGCATGGCGGGGCTCCCGGGAGGAAGGGGACGGACCGGTCGGGTGGGGAACCTCCCCCGGTGGCGACGCCGGAACACGCGCGGCATGGTCGGCTTACCGGGCTTCGTCCGCTCTGTCCCGGAAGATCCCGGCAGCTGTTCACACGGACGACATACGGTCTCCGGCCCCGGTTACCGCAGATCCGCCGCCAGGTGCCCCCTTGAACAGAAGAACCTTTCGTACTTATGGTGGTCTCGTTGAAAACCCTCCTGTCGAAGTGAGTCCCCGATGCAGAATCTTTCGCCAAGGCTCGCCGTGGCGACCGACGCCCCGGTCGAGTCCCTCGCCGGCCACCCGGCCTGGCTGCGGCTCAAGGAAGCTGTCGAGGCCCTGCGCCCCCTGCAGTCCAAGGACGGCTCCATCGACCTGTCCGTCGTCGAGCGCCGGACGGTCGACCCGCTGGTCGCCACCGTCCGCACGGCCGTCGCGGAGCTTGCGCCGCTCTTCCCGCACGACGCGGCCTACCTGGCCGCCGTCGACGTGGACCTGGCCAAGTGGGCCGACACCGGCTACCGGGAGCCGGACTTCCTGGACTCGCTGCTCGCCTTCCAGCCCGCCGAACAGCGCGAGGACGGCCTGGAGCACCTGGTCGTCTTCCCGATGTACACCCAGAACGGCAACCCGAACCGCAACCTCGAAGCGGTCCTGCTGAACGTCGTCTGGCCCGACTGGCTGGCGGAGCTGGAGCGCACCCGCTTCGACAACCCGATGTTCGTGCCGATCACCTTCACCGACTTCACGGCCGGCTACGACACCAACTCCGCCGTCCTCTTCCCCGAGACCGTGGCCGTGCGCAAGGCGCCGGAACGTTTCACCTGGGGCGGCATCTTCTGCGACCGTGAGGCCGCCCGCTTCCGGGTCGTCTCCACCAACGCCGTCGAGCTGCTCGGCCTGGAGATCCCGGCCGACGCCGAGAGCCTGCTCCAGGACCAGGAGCGCTCGCAGCAGACCTTCGTGCTGTGGGACCTCATCCACGACCGCACCCACAGCCACGGCGACCTGCCGTTCGACCCCTTCATGATCAAGCAGCGCAGCCCGTTCTGGATGTACGGCCTGGAGGAGCTCCGCTGCGACCTCACCACCTTCAAGGAGGCGGTGAACCTGGAGGGGGAGGGCAACGAGCACGCCCGCGACGTCCAGTACGCGATCCTCTTCGACCGCCTCTTCCGCTTCCCGGTCAGCGGCGACCGCGTCCGCAACTACGACGGCCTCGGCGGTCAGCTGCTCTTCGCGTACCTGCACAAGCACGACGCGCTGCGCTGGCGCGACAACCGCCTCAGCATCGACTGGGAGCGGGCCCCGCAGGTCACCAACGCGCTCTGCGCCGAGATCGAGACCCTCTACCGCGACGGCATCGACCGTCCCAAGCCGGCCCACTGGATCGCCGCCTACGAGCTGGTCTCCCGCTACCTCACCCCGCACCCCGCCTCCACCTGGGCGAAGGGCTCCGCGGCGCTGCCGTTCGACATCACCGAGGGCAAGGCCCTCAACAAGGCCCTGTGCGACGCTGTGCTCCCCGACGAGTTCCCGCTGAGCATGTTCTACGAGGCCCTCTCCAAGAAGCTCAGCGGCGTCATCGCCTCGACCACCGGCATCACCGGTGCCGGCCTGCAGGGAGTTGCCGCGTGACCACCGCACCCAAGGGACCGCTCAGCGGCAAGGTGATCGCCGTCGCCGGCGCGAGCGGCCCGGCCGGCCAGGCCGTGCTGCGCCGCCTCACGGCGGACGGCGCCACCGTCATCGGCGCCGACATCGACGCCCAGCGGCTGGAGGCCGCCCTCGACACCGTGCGCGTCGCCGTGCGCGGAGCCAGGGTCAGCGGCCAGGTCATCGACCTCCTCGACCCGCAGGAGGTCCACGACTGGGCCGACCACCTGGAGGCCGAGCACGGCCACGTCGACGGCCTCCTCCACCTGGTCGGCGGCTGGCGCGGCAGCAAGACCTTCTTCGACACCCGGATCGACGACTGGGACTTCCTGCACGACACCGTCGTGCGGACCCTCCAGCACACCTCGCTGGCGTTCCAGCCCGCCCTGGTCCGCAGCGGTGGCCGCTACGCCATGATCTCGGCCGCCGCCGCCCACAAGCCCACCGCGGGCGGCGCCGCCTACGCCGCGGCGAAGGCCGCCACCGAGGCCTGGACGCTCGCCATGGCGGACTCCTTCACGAAGGAGACCACCGCCGAGGACGGCAAGCCCACCGCCGCGGCTGCCATCCTGGTGATCAAGGCGCTGGTCAGTCCCGAGATGCGGGCCGAGAAGCCGGAGGCGAAGTTCGCCGGCTTCACCGACACCGCCGACCTCGCCACCACCCTGGCGGGCCTCTGGGACCGCCCCGCAGAAGAACTGAACGGACAGCACCTGTGGCTGACAGCCCGATGACCGACCCCACCCCGCAGACGGACGCCGTCCGGCGGCACGACCCCGCCGTCCGCGGCTTCGCCAGCGACAACTACGCCGGTGTGCACCCGGAGGTCCTCGCCGCGATAGCCCTCGCGAACGGCGGCCACCAGGTGGCCTACGGCGAGGACGACTACACCGCCCACCTCCAGGACGTCTTCCGCCGGCACTTCGGCGACAAGGCCGAGGCGCACCCCGTCTTCAACGGCACCGGCGCCAACGTCGTCGCCCTGCAGGCACTGCTCCCGCGCTGGGGTGCGGTCATCGCCGCCGAGTCGGCCCACATCAACGTGGACGAGGGCGGCGCCCCGGAGAAGATGGGCGGCATCAAGCTGCTCACCGTCCCCACGCCGGACGGCAAGCTCACCCCCGAGCTCATCGACCAGCAGGCCTGGGGCTTCGGCGACGAGCACCGCGCGCAGCCGCTCGCGGTCTCGATCACCCAGAGCACCGAGCTCGGCACCCTCTACACCGTGGAGGAGATCCGGGCGATCGTCGACCACGCGCACCAGCTCGGCATGCTGGTCCACGTGGACGGCTCCCGCCTGGCCAACGCCGCGGCCTCGCTCGGCGTCCCGCTGCGCGCCTTCACCACGGACGTGGGCGTCGACGTGCTCTCCTTCGGCGGGACGAAGAACGGCCTGCTGTTCGGTGAGTGCGTGGTCGTGCTCAACCCGGAGAAGGTCCGGAACATCAAGTTCCTCCGCAAGACCTCGATGCAGCTCGCCTCGAAGATGCGCTTCGTCTCGGTCCAGTTCGAGGCGCTGCTCGCGGGTGACCTCTATCTCCGCAACGCCGGCCACGCCAACGCCATGGCCAGCCGCCTCGAGGCCGCCGTCCGCGGGATCGAGGGCGTGACGGTCGTCCGCCCGGTCAGGGCGAACGCCGTTTTCGCGATCCTCCCCCGCGAGGTGAGCGAGCGGCTGCAGAAGCGTTACCGCTTCTACTTCTGGAACGAGCACACCGGAGAGGTCCGCTGGATGTGCTCGTTCGACACGACGGAGGCTGACATCGACGCCTTCGCGACGGCCATCGCCGAGGAGATGGGCCGCGTGTGACAGGCCTCTGACATTCGTCCGACCCGTGTCCTGCACGCGCTCCGGCGCCTGCCGAAGGCCTGCTCGAACCGCGGATCGTCCCGTCCTGCCGCCGCAGGACGGGACGATTTGCATGTGGCGTGCCGATCGCCGTACAGTTCCGGAGTCGCCGCGAGAGAGCGGGGGCAAGCGGAAAGCAAAATCCGATGAATGAAACTCCGGAAAACGGAGCGCAAAACGTCTGATAAGCTGGAAACACGAAAGAACGAAGCGCCCGGAGGGCCGGTGTGAAAGCCGCCTGAAGGAAGTGTCCGTTCCTTGAGAACTCAACAGCGTGCCA
>NZ_JBHXKE010000277.1:0-11485 GCF_042722765.1 Kitasatospora sp. NPDC058406 | reverse complement strand
CTCCCGGCCGGACCACGGCCCCCGGGGAGCCGGGTGACCGGCCGCACCACACCGCCGCCGACCGTCCGGGCACGGGAGCCGCCGGGAGCGGCCGGAGCGCGGCGGAACCGGACCGGCCGACGATCGCGGAGGGCTCCCCCGCCGCCGGTCCGGCCGGCTCGACGGCGGGCTCCACCACGACGGCCGCCGTCACCGTCGCGCACGGCGCCCCGGGGACCGCGACCGCCGTCCTCGCCCCGATCGCGGCCGGGCTGGCCCTGACGGGCGCCGCGATGTACAAGCACCGAGGTCTGCCCAAGGGGCACTGACCCGGACGCACACCGGCGGGGACACGCAGCGCGGCCCGGAGGACCGGCCCGGCGCAGGTCCGGTAGCGGTGCCGGGCCGGGGTCCGGGCCGGGCCGGGCCGACCGGGGCCACCGCCCGGGCCGCGACGGCGAGGCATGCCGTCCCGCCGGTGGACGGTGCACCCGGTGGACGGTGAGGTGAGAACGGTGGCCGACGGGCGGGGGCGGGGTGCCCGGGCGGTCAGTCGCCCGACGGCCCCGTCGCCAGGGCCAGCAGCGGGAGTTCGCGGCCCGGTATCGAGCCGGAGGGTACGGTGCCGATCCGGACCGCGCCCATGGCCGCGTAGAAGGACTCGGCGTTCGGGTCCGCCGCGACGAGGACCCGGCGGAAGCCCGACTCCGCGGCGCGGCGCCGCAGATGGGCCAACAGGAACCGGCCGACACCCCGGCCGATCACGTCCGGTTCGACGAAGAGCATGTCCAACTCGCCCTCCGGCGGCGCCCCGACGAGGGTGACGAAGCCCAGCACCCGGCCGTCGGCCTCGGCCACCGCCGTCCGGTCGGCCTCGATCCGCTCCGGGTCAAGGGTGAGGTCGACCCGGCAGGCCTCCATGAACTCCGCGTCGTAGCCCCAGTGGGCCTTGGAACGCAGGGCCAGGGCGCTGAGCAGCGCCGCCTCGTCCGGTCGGGCCGGTCTGATCCGCATGGCGCCACCTCTCCCGGTCGGCCCCGTCCGGATTCCGGACGCCGGGGCCCATTGTCGGCAGGACGGGCGGCGCTGCCAACCGGTTTTCCGGGAGCCGGACGCCGCCGCCGGATCAGCGGAAGACGCCCGGGGGCGGGGCCGGGGAGGGGGCCGCGGTGGCGTCCGTGGCCGGGGTGGCGCCGGCGGCGAAGTCGGCGAGGGCGCGGCCGTGTTCGACGCGGCCGAGGGCGGCGTCCGAAGCCACCTTGCGGGTCAGTTCGGCGAGCGGGAGCCCGGTGTGGGCGGCGGCCAGGACCAGGTTGCCGAAGCGCTTGCCGCGCAGCACCGCCGGGTCGGCGACCAGGCAGAGCTCGGGGAAGACCGCCCCGAGGGTGGCCACCTGCGAGCGGGCGAACGACAGCGCCGAGCCGTCGGCGATGTTGACCGCGTACCAGCCGCCGGGGGCCAGCGCGCGGGCGGCCAGGGCGGTGAACTCGACGGTGGTGCAGTGGGCGGGCACCCGGGCGCCGGAGAAGACGTCGGCGATCACCAGGTCGACGGTGCCCTCGGGGGTCCGCTCCAGCACGCTGCGGGCGTCCGCGCCGCGCACCTTGACCTGCCAGCCGCGCTCCAGCGGGAGTTCGGCGCGGACGAGCTCCGTGAGGGCGGTGTCGATCTCGGCGACCTGCTGGCGCGAGCGGGGGCGGGTCGCGGCGACGTAGCGGGCCAGGGTGAGGGCGCCGCCGCCGAGGTGGAGGACGGTGAGCGGGCGGCCGGGCGGGGCGACCAGGTCGATGAGGTGGCCGAGCCGGCGCTGGTACTCGAACCCGAGGTGGGTCGGGTCGGCGAGGTCGACGAGCGACTGCGGCGCGCCGTCGACCAGCAGCGACCAGGCGGCGGGGCGGTCCCGGTCGGGGCGGAGTTCGGCGAGGCCGGAGTCGACGGGACGGGTGAGCGGGCCCTGGGCGTGCGCGCGACCGCCGGGGCCGGTGGCGGCCGGTCGGACGTCCGGCTCGGTACGGCTCCGGTCCGTGCTGCGCCCGGCTCTGCTGCTTCGTCCCATACCGGCCATTATCGCCGCCGTGCGGGGAGTCGCCGCAGCTCGGGGCCGGGCGGGCGGCCGTTGCGGGCCGGAACGGCGCGGACGTGGCAGGGCGGGGCGGTCAGAACGGGCCGAGGCCGCCGGCGGTGAGGGTGCAGGCGGCCTCGCAGAGCGCCGAGCGCAGGACCCAGGCGTCGGTGGGGCGGGCGGCGCAGTCGGCGCCGGCCGGGGGCATCACCCAGCGCGGGTCGGTGGGCGGCGGCAGGAAGGCGCCCGCCGAACAGGAGCTCCCGGGCAGGTGCCAGGTCGCCGAGGTGCCGGCCGGGACGAGGAAGGTGACGGTCGCGCCGCTGCGGCTCTGCAGCACCGCGCCGCAGGCCCGGCGCAGCCGCAGGATGTCGACCGTCTCCAGGCCGTGCCGCAGGGCGACCGTCACGGTGTCGTACGCGGTGGCGACGGTGCCGCCGGCGTCGGCGCCTGGGCCGGGGCCGGGGCCGGGGCCGGGGCGGCGGGACGGTCCGCCGCCGCACGGGGCGCGTCCGGGTCCGCGCTCGTCGGCCGACTCGGGGAGCAGCGCGGGGGCGGCGGCGGCGAGCACCCCGCCGGCGACCAGGCGGTGGTACTGCGGCACTCCGGTGGCCGACATGGGCCCTCCTGTCACCTCGTCGGGATGGAAGCCGCGCCGTCCGGGGTGGGGGTGCCGCCGGGGGGCGGCGGGGACGGCGGGCAGCGGCCGGGGCTTCCACGTATCAGGACAACGCCGAGGAGGCTCCTCAGGCCACGGGGCGCCTTACAGCAAGGCATGGCATTTCATGGCGGATCCGGGCAACAGTGCCCGCTTTGGCACGAATTGACCGCACATCAGCCACAAACTCGCTGTGTCCGCACGGTGACTCCCGGTACTGTCGGTGGGGCCCGCCCCCCCTCCGGGCCCCCCCGCCCACCCCCCCCCCCTGCGCCCCAATTTGATCCAACACCACCACCAAATCCGCGTTGTGCAACTGTCTCGTGGGGTAGGTGTGGTGTTTACGAGACAGCCGTCGGGCCCCACCGGACCCACCCGTGGCCGGGCGCCCCCGACGCCCCACCGCCGCCCGACCCCTCGCACCACCACCCCGCACGACCACGGAGCGCACCATGGCAGCCACCCCACCGGCCAAGCCGAACCGCCCGTCGCCCAACGCCGTGATGCGCGCCCTGCGCGGCGACCGCTCGCCGGGCGAGTTCGCCATGGCCGTACGCCGGGCCGCCCGCGAGATCGGCGAGCACGTCTCCTGCGACGCGCGCTACGTCGGACGGGTCGAGTCCGGCGAGATCCGCTGTCCCAACTACGCGTACGAGCGGGTGTTCCGGCACATGTGGCCGGACCGCTCGCTCGCCGACCTCGGGTTCGTCCCCCGCGCCGCCGTCCGCCGCCGTCCGGCGGACGGCGGGGGCGGCGGCGAGGACGAGGCCTGGACGCCACCTCCGCTCCGCCCACCGTTCCTCCAGGTGCCCGCCCCGCGACTGCCGCTCGCCGCCCGACTCCCGTACGCTGCCTCGCCGTACGCGGAATCGCCCCCACCGGTCGGGGCCCCGATGCCGAGGTTCGCGGCGGCGCCCCGGGGGCCCGACGAACCGCACCATTCCGACGAGGAGAACGACGACGTGCGTCGCCGTACGTTCCTGGCCGGCGGCCCGGCCGCGCTGGCCACCGCGGCAGGCATCGACCGCCCCGGCACCCCCACGGCCGACAACGCCTTCGTACCGGGCCGCCCCGGAGCGGTTCCGCCGCCCCGCAAGGTCGGCGCGGCCGAGGTGCTCGGCGTCGAACAGGCGGTCCGGGAGATCCGGTTGGCGGACGACGCGCACGGCGCCGACGCCCTGTTCGAGCTGGCCGGGCGGTCGCTGCGGACGGCCTACCTGCTGCTCGACGCGTGCGAGTACTCCACCGAGACCGAGCGGAGGCTCCAGGCCGGCGCGGGTGAACTCGCCGTCTCGGTCGGCTGGTTGGCGCACGACTCGAACCGACTGGCGGACGCCCGGTCGTTCTACGCGGAGGCGCTCGCCACCGCGCGGATGGCCGGCGACGCCGCGCTGGAGGCGCACGTCTTCTGCAACAGCGCCTTCCTGGCCCGGGACGCCGGACGCCCCCGCGAGGCGTTGCGGGCCGCCCAGGCCGGGCAGTCCGCCGCCCGGCGGCTCGACTCCGACCGGCTGCTCGCCCTGCTCGCCATGCGCGAGGCCGGCGGGTGGGCGCTGCTGCAGGACCGCGGCGCCTGCGAGCGCGCGATCGCCCGCGCCTGCCTGCTGTTCGACGGCGGCCCGTCGGAGACCGACCCGGAGTGGATGTCCTTCTTCGGCGAGGCCGAGCTCGCCGGACTGCGGTCCCAGTGCTGGTCCGCCCTCGGGGACTGGGACCGCGCCAGCGAGCAGGCGGGGCTGGCCATAGCGCTCCAGAAGCCGCACTTCGTCCGCAACCGGGTGCTGTACACGGCCGAGCTGGCCCACGACCGGCTCGGCGGGGGCGATCTGGCCGACGCCGCCCAGCACGGGTCGGCCGCCGTCGCACTGTTCGACGAGGTCCGCTCGGCCCGGATCCGCTCCATGCTGGCGGACACCGCGCAGCGGCTGCGCCCGCACCGGCGGGTGCCGGAGGTGGGGCGATTCCTGACCGAGTACGACGTGGCGGCGGCGGCCTGACCGGGCGTCGGCCGGCCGGCGGCGTCAGTGCTTCAGGCCCTCCAGGTGCCCGAGGTCGTTCCAGACCTCGACGGCCGGGGCGCCGTACTCCCAGGAGAGGACGCAGAGCGCGGCGGTGCCGAGCTTGAACCGCTGGGCGTACTCGGGCGGCAGGCCCAGCCAGCGCGCGGTCAGGATGCGCAGCAGGTGGCCGTGGGCGAAGAGCACCACATCGCGGTCGGCGCAGTGCATGACGGTGGTGTCCGGCTCCGGGACACCGTGCGTGTCGTTGAGATCGGCGAGGAGGGCGTCCACCCGCGCGGCGACGTCGGAGAGCTTCTCGCCGCCGGGCACACCGTCGCGCCAGATCAGCCAGCCGGGGTGGTCGGCGGCGCGGATGTCGGCGCCGGTCCGGCCCTCGTACTGGCCGTAGTCCCACTCCAGCAGCTCGGGCCGCTCGACGGCCCGGTCGCCGAGGCCGGCCAGCGCGCAGGTCTCCTTGGCCCGGTCCAGCGGGCTGGTGTAGACGAGGGCGTCGGGCAGGCCGTTCCAGGGGGCTCCGGCCAACCGGGTGCCGAGCGCCCGGGCCATCGCGCGGCCCTCGTCGGTCAGCGGGATGTCGGTGCGGCCGGTGTGGCGGCCGGTGGCGGACCACTCGGTCTCGCCGTGGCGGACCAGCAGGATTCGAGCGGGCATGGCAGGCTCCTCGCGCACAGGACGGCGTCAACGATCGGCCTCACCATTGAGCACCGGTCTCCATGATCCCTCACCTGCGCGGCGCCCACGATCCAGGCCGCCCCCCACGGAGGTCCGGGGCGGTGGCGACCACCGCCGAGGACCGTCAACGGCCGGTCCCGGCCACTCTGTCGGACCCGGATGCGACACTGGGCCGCACCATGAACGTCTCGACGAACGCCCCGTCCGGCGGGCCCGCGGAGCCGCTCGCCCAGCGGCTCGCCACGCTGCGCGGACCGGCGCCGCAGCGCAGTCTGAACGCCCGCGCCCTCGCCGCGCTGGCCGCCAATCCCGGGTGTCACCGCCGGGCCGTGCTGGACGCGGCCGGGGTGGACAAGTCCGCACTGGCCGCCCGGCTCGGCCACGCCGCTCCGTTCGGGCAGTCGCCGTTCGCCCTCGCGCGCGGCGTCATCTTCGAGTCCCGGCTGAAGGAGGACGGCTACGCGGCGTTGCTGGAGCCGCTCCGCCACCGGCTGGGCCTCCCACCCGACGGGGACACCCCGCTCGCCGTACCGGACCTGCTGCGCTCCTCCGGTCCCGCGGTCCGGGCCGACCGGACGAGGGCCGCGCTGGCGGAGGCCGCCGCGGACCCGGACGCCTGGACCCTCCTCGACCACCCGCTGCTGCGGCTCACCGTCGCCGGCTCCACCGCCTACCTGGAGCCGGACGCCGTCGTGGTGCACGGCGGGCGGTGCACCGTCGTCGAGATCAAGTCCTTCCCGGTGCTGGACGGCAGCGCGGACCCGGCCAAGGTGGGCGCCGCCGCCCGGCAGGCCGCCGTCTACGTGCTGGCGCTCCAGGAGACCGCGGCCTCGCTGGCCGGGCTGGACACGGATCCGGACCCGTACGCCGAGCAGCAGCTGCCGGGAAGCCCTCGGTCGACCGTGCTGCTGGTCTGTCCCAAGGACTTCGGCAACCGGCCGACCGCCGTCCCGGTGGACGTCCGGCGGGAACTGGCCACCACCCGCCGCCAGCTGGACCGGATGACCGGCATCGGGCGGCTGCTGGACGCGCTGCCGCCAGGGGCCGACTTCGACCTCTCCCCCGACGCGAGCGGCGCCCCGGTCCGTTCGACCGAGGAACTGACCGGGTCGGTCGAGGCGGTGCCCGCGGCCTACAGCCCGGACTGCCTCTCCACGTGTGAGCTGGGGTTCCACTGCCGCGCCCGGACCCGTTGCGACGACCGGGTCGAACAGCTCGGCCGGAGCGTCCGCGGCGAGCTGGGCACCATCCGGACGGTGACCGAGGCGCTGGCCGTCGCCCACGACGGCCCGGCCGCCCGGAGCCTCGCCGACTCCGACTCCGACCCCGGCGACAGCGACAGCGACAGCGAGAACGACGGTCACGACGGGCACCCCGACGCCGCGGCCGACGAGGCCGCCGCCCGGCTCGTCCACGCCGCCGCGCTGCGCGCCGAGGCCCTGGGCCGCCCCGTCCCGGCCCCCGCCGGAGGCCCCCGGTGAGCCTGCTGACCACCCTCGCCCGGCTGGAGGCCGTCCGCAGCGGCCGGGCCGAGCCCCTGGCGACCGTCCGCCACCGGCACCTGTCCGACCGCCCGATGGTGGTCGTCCCGCTCACGGCGGCCGGCGAGGCCGGTGCCCCGCTGGCCGTGCTGCTCGGCACCGACCGGGACGCACCGAGGCTGCACTTCGTCCCGCAGCCGCTGAACCGCACGCTGCGCTTCGACTTCCTGGCCGAACTGGCCGCCGACCTGCTGCCCTACCTGGAGTCCTTCGGCGACGACGTGGAGCAGATCGAGGGCTCCGAGAAGGACCCGGAGACCGGCGAGAAGACGCAGGTCCTCCGCGAGCTGTGCGCGGACGCACCGCAGGTGATCGTGCCGAACACCGGTGGGATCCGGCACCTGGCGCTGCTCGGCCGGTCGACCCGGTTCCGCCGCACCGCCGAGGACGACGAACCCGGCCCCTACCCGGCGCCGGCCCGGGTGCCGCTGCTCGGCCGCTGGCTCACCCAGCTCACCGACCGCGCGATGGTGCCCGGCTCCAGCCTGCTGCTGCCGATGACCGGCCTGCTCGCCCGGCACTGGGCGACCGGCCAGAGCCACCTGGAGGACCAGCACCTGGCCGCGCTGCTCGCCTGGCACGCGCCGCCGGCCGGGCTGACCGGCGCCGAGGCCGCCGAGCGGGCCGAGACCGCGCGGGACCCCGAGGGCCGGCTGCTCCACCCGCCGGCCGGGCCGGCCACCGACCCGGCCTTCGACGCGAAGGTGCTCGCCCCGGCGATCACGCGCTACGACGCCGCCGTGGCTGCCCTGGCGGCCCTGACGGACGGCGCGGGGACCGCCGAGCGGACCGCCGCCGACCCGGCCGCCGCCGAGCGGGCCCGGGAGGCCGTCCGGGTCTCGGTCGAACGGCTGCGCGCGGTGCACGCGGACCAGCTGCTGCCCACCTGGCACGACGTCTGGCACGGCCTGGACCTGCTGCGCGCCCTGCCCCCGGGCGGACACCTGGCGGAGCGCTGGACCGGCGACCGCTGGTCCTACACCGGCCACCGGGACCGGCTGGCGGCGGGCGAGCCTCCGCAGCCCCGGGTGGACGACGCCGTGACGGCCGCCCGCAAGCTCGCCCAGCGCGAGCGCGAGCAGACCCGGCTGGACGTCCAGGAGGCGCTGGACGACCCGCTGGCGATGGCCGAGCACCGGCTGGCCGGCGAGGCGTTCACCGGCGTGGTGACCGAGGTGGTGCCGGACTACGACACCTCGGGCCGGTCACCCAAGCCGCGTCCGCTGGTGACGGTCCGCACCGACGACCGCCCGCACGCCGACCTCGGCCGGGACGCGCACCGGGTGTGGGGGTCCCCCGACCCCGGGTCCGGGAGCGCTCCGGCCGGGCAGAAGGCCCAGAAGGCGCAGATCGCCGCGGTCGACCGGACGGCGGGCACCATCACCGTGCGGGTGCTCTCCGGGATGGGGCGGAAGAAGGAGCCCGAGCCGGGGAGCCTGCCCGAGCCGGGCGAGCGGGTCACCTTCACCCTGTTCGAACTGACGGCCCGGCAGGCCGCGCCGCTGCCCGAGCCGGACGACACCCCGTGGACGCACGGCGGTCCGCCCGGTGCGACCGTCACCCTGACGGCGACCGTCCCCGCGGCCTCCGAGGATTGGGAGTGATCCGGCCGATGAGCACCGAGCAGACCCCCGGTGACGCCGCCGACGCGGCGGTGGCGCGGATCCTGGCGGCGACCGTCCACCCGGCCGTCGGCGCGCCGCGCGGGGTGGTCGTGGACTCGCCGCCCGGCGCCGGCAAGTCGACCCTGGTGGTGCGCGCCGCGCGGGAGCTGGTGGAGGCGGGCGAGCGGCTGATGATCGTCGCCCAGACCAACGGCCAGGTGGACGACCTCGTGGACCGGCTGGCCGCGAAGGCGCCCGACCTGACGATCGGCCGGCTGCACGCGGCCGACGCCCGGCCGGCGCCCGAGGTGCTGCGGCACCCCAACGTCACGCCCTCCGACAAGGTGACCGACCTCGCCGAGCTGGACGTGGTGATCTCCACCTCCGCCAAGTGGCAGTGGGTGCGGACCGAGCAGCCCTGGCGGCACGCGATCGTCGACGAGGCGTACCAGATGCGCTCGGACGCGCTGCTCGCCGTGGCCCGCCTGTTCGAGCGGGCGCTGTTCGTCGGCGACCCTGGTCAGCTGGACCCGTTCACGGTGGTCGGCACCGAGCAGTGGGCCGGCCTGTCGTACGACCCGTCGAGCAGCGCGGTGGTCACCCTGCTCGCCCACAACCCGCAGATCGAGCCGCACCGGCTGCCGGTCTCCTGGCGGCTGCCGGCCAGCGCGGCGCCGCTGATCTCCGGCGCGTTCTACCCGTACACGCCGTTCCGCTCGGGCACCGGCCCGGAGGACCGCCGGCTGACGGCGGCGGTGCGCCCGGACGGCTCCGCGCTGGACGCGGCGATCGACCGCGCCGCCGAGCACGGCTGGGCGCTGCTGGAGCTGCCGCCCCGGCACACCGTCCGGACCGATCCGCAGGCGGTCGCCGCCGTCGCGGCGACCGTCCGCAGGCTGCTGGAGCGCGGGCTGACGGCCCACTCCGAGCAGGGCTCCGTGCCCTTGACCCCCGGCCGGGTCGCGGTCGGCACCGCCCACCGGGACCAGGCGGCGGCCGTCCGGGCGGCGCTGGTCGGGGCCGGGGTCCCGGTCGATCCGACGGCCGGACCCGCGGTGACGGTGGACACCGCCAACCGGCTGCAGGGGCGCGAGTACGACGTCACCGTGGTGCTGCACCCGCTCTCCGGGCGGCCCGACGCGACGGCGTTCCACCTGGAGACCGGCCGGCTCTGCGTGCTCGCCTCCCGCCACCGACACGCCTGCATCGTGGTGGCCCGGGCCGGGATCGCCGAGCTGCTGGACGAGCATCCGGCCACCGAACCGGTGCAGTTGGGCGTCCCGGTCACCTTCCCGGACGGCTGGGAGGCCAATCACCGGGTGCTGCACCACCTCTCCGGGCACCGGGTGCGGCTGGACCGCTGAGCCGCCCGCCTCGGCCGCCCGGGCCGCCGCACCCGGCCACCGGGGCCGGCCCGGGCGGTGCACGCCCCCGGCGCGCCCGGCGGGAATAGCGCCCGAACTCGCACCGTTCCGTTACCGGCCGCCGCCGCGAGACAATGGACGGCGGCCACGACCGGGCGGCGCCCGTCCCAGCCGTCGCCGCCCGCCCCTACCGAGCACCCGGAGGTGTCCTTCCATGCCCGACTCCCATGCGCAGGCGTCCGACCCGAGCGGCCCGGCCGCGGCGGCCGGTCCCGGCGAGGGCGCCGGTGCGGCGCCCGGCCGCCGGAAGCGCCCGGTGCAGCTGCTGTTCGAGCCGCAGGCCGACGAACCGGAGCCGGAGCGCTTCTTCGATCTGGAGTCGATAGACGACCCGGCCGAGCTGCTGCGCCGCTCCACCGAGCTGGCGCTGGCGTTCCGCGCGGCCGCCGAGCGGGCCACCGACTTCCAGGCGGTCGCCGCGGCCCAGCTGGCGGATCCGCGCCGGTTCGACGCGCTCTCGGAGACCGAGATCGCGGGACGGGCCGACTGGACGCCGGACTACGCGGCCAAGATGATCGAGTACGGCCGCAGCCTGCTCCTGCCCCGCCGCCACGAGGACTGAGGCACGCCGGACCCGGCCCGCCGGCGGCCCGTTCCGACGCGGCCCGTCCCGTGCCGTGCCCCGGCCCGGGCCCGTTCCGGGCACCCTGAACCCTCCGCCGCCGCTGGCATATGCCGGGGGGAAGCGGAAGGGTACGCCGTCGGCCGCTCCACTGTCCGGCAAACCACGCTTTCCCTCCCGGCCACGCCCCGGACACCCCACCCTGCTGTGCGTGGACATCTGGACGTATCAGTCGGTGGAGTACGTGACCGTGGCCGGGGAGGCCTGGCTCGCCTCCGCCAGCGAGTACCCGCGCAGCATGCGCGCCCTCTGGGAGTCCCGCCCGTGGGCGCCCTCGGTGCTGCCCTGCGGACGTGCCTTCGACGTGATCAGCATGCCCGCGCTGTTCGGGCGCCGCGTGCTGGACGAGCTGTGGGCCTCCGGGCCGGGCTGCGGGCCGGTGGCCGCCTACCGCGGGCGGACGCTGCTGTTCGTACGGCCGGGGGCGGCGCCCCGGCTGCGCCGGCTGCTGGCCTGGGAGGAGTGGGCCCGGGACGTACCGCCGCTGCTCTGCCACGGGCAGGGGGACGCGGTCACCGTCCCGCCGGTGCAGCGGATGGTGAACGGCCCGGACTCCCCCGGTCTGGGCGCGGGGCGGTGGATCGTCGCCCCGGACAGCCGGGAGCCGTGGCTGCCGGGCGCCTCGGTGGTGCTCTGGGCCTGCGTCCGGGCGGCCCGGGAACCGGCCGCCGCCCTCCGCTGACGGCACCCGGCGGGGGAGCCCGGCGCGGGGCCGGAGCGGCGGTCCCGGGCGCGGCGCCGGGGGCGGATATTCGATTTTGGCCGGGCCGCGACCCGCTGCTAAAGTCTTCCCTGTCAGCAGGCGCCGCTAGCTCAGTTGGTTAGAGCAGCTGACTCTTAATCAGCGGGTCCGGGGTTCGAGTCCCTGGCGGCGCACAGACAGCCGGAAGGCCCTTCGCGAG
>NZ_JBHXKE010000276.1:0-11495 GCF_042722765.1 Kitasatospora sp. NPDC058406 | reverse complement strand
GGTCACCGCCGGGCGACCCCCGCGGGCGGCCCGGCGGACTCCACGGACCCCTCCGGCGGCCCGGCCGGCCGGCGGCGGACCGTCAGGACGTGGAGCAGCGCCAGCTGGACGAGCGCGCCGACCGCCGTCCCGGCCCACAGGCCGGCCACCCCGAACGGGCCCGACAGCGCGATGCCGGAGGCGAGTTGCGCCGTGAGGCCGAGCAGCACGGACACCATCAGCGGGCGCCCGGCGCCGACCGCCTGATGGACCCCGCCGAGGGCGACCACCAGCGCGTACGGCAGCAGGTAGAGCCCGGCCGTCCGCAGGAATCCGACCGCTTCGCCGGCCACCGCCGGGTCGTCCGTGAAGAGCCGGGCCAGCGGCACCGCCGTGACCGCGCAGAGGACGGCCGCACCGCCGCCGAGCGCGCCGGCCAGCCGGGCGGTGTCGCGGCCGAGGGCGCGCACGGCACCGGCGGCGGCACCGGCCCCGACCAGCCGGGCGGCCTCGATCGCGGCGGCCTGCCGGACGGCGTAGAAGGCCATGGTGACGATCAGCAGCACCCGGTAGCCGACCCCGTACCCGGCCACGGCGGGCACGCCGAAGGAGGCCACCAGCCCGAGCTGGACCGTCCCGACGCCCATCCGGGCGGTGAAGTCGAGACCGAACGGCGCACCGGCGGCCGCGATCCGGCGTGCCGTCCGCAGCAGCCCGCCCGGGTGGGCGGGCAGCCGGTGGCGGCGCCGGAGGAGCACGGTGACCGCGAGGGTCACGGCCCGGGAGGCGGTCAGGGCAAGGGCCGCGCCGGTGACGCCGAGGGCCGGCAAGGGGCCCGGACCGAGGATCAGCAGCGGGTCCAGGACCAGCAGCAGCGCGTTCGAGAGCAGGGCCGTCCGCATCGGCGTCCGGGTGTCGCCGGTGCCCTTGAACAGCGCGTCGGCGATCCGCTGGCCGAAGAACAGCACGAAGGCGGGGAACGCGACCGTGAGGTAGTCGGCCGCGAGCCCGGCGGCCTCGCCGTCCAGGAAGGCGTCGGCCAGCGGTGCGCGGAACAGGAAGCCGGGGACGGCGATCGCGACGCTGCCGACGGCGCAGAGCCGCCAGGCGGCACCTGCGACCCGGCCCGCCTCGGCCCGGTCGCCCGCGCCGTGGGCCCGCGAGAGCCGCAGGGTCGTCCCCGAGACGACCACCAGGACCAGGCCGAGCAGCAGGTTCTCCACGGTGCCGGCGAGCGTGACGGCGGCGACGGCCGGCCCGCCCAGCCCGGCCACCCAGAAGGTGCCGACGACGGAGGCGACCACCCCGGACAGCAGTTCCCCGTAGACCGGTCCCGCCAGCGCGACCAGTCGTGGCAGGTGCCCCCGCATGATGTCTCCCCGTGCTCCGCCGCGCCCCGGTGGGCGCTTGCCGCGAATAGAGATACATCGAATCGATGCATCCCGGCAAGGGATACCATGACGCCCGTTCAGAGCCCGTACGAGCGGGTGTCCGGCCCGACCGGACGTCACGACGGCGGAAGGACGTGCGACGGTGCTGACCCTCGCGATCCTCGGATTCCTGCACGAGGAGCCGCTGCACGGCTACGAGCTGAAGTCCCGGATCCGCGGCCTGACCGGCCACGTCCGACCGGTCAGCGACGGCGCCCTCTACCCCGCGATCACCCGCCTGGAGAAGGCCGGGATGCTGCTGCGCCACAGCAGGCCGGGCAGCGGAGCCGTCCCCCGGCAGGTCCTGGAGCTCACCCCCGGGGGGCGGGAGGAACTGGAGCGGCGGCTGGCCGAACCGGAGGAGGCCGAGATCTCCGACCAGATCCGCTTCTTCACCGTCGCCGCCTTCCTCCACCGCCTCCCCGACCCGGCCCGCCAGGCCGCCGTGCTCCGTCGGCGACTGGCGTTCCTGGACGCGCCGAGCAGCTTCTTCTACGACGCGGACGGCCGACCGGTCGCCGCCGAACAGGAGGACAACCCGTTCCGGCGCGGCATGCTGCTGGTCGCCCGGGCCTCCGGCGCGGCGGAACGGGCCTGGCTCGCGGAGACGATCACCCGGTTGGAGGGCGCCGGTCCGGCGAGGTAGCCGGGCGGCGCCCGCCCGGCGACGCGTGGACGCCGGGACGACGCCCGGGGATGTCCGCACCGTGACGCGAGGATGAACACGGGGCCCGACCGGCGCGTGCGGAAAGTCCTTCCGCACGGCTCCCCGCGGCGCCCGCCCGTCGCTATGATGACGCCCTCGCAGCACGGCCGGTCCGCCCCCCGGACCAGGGCACTGCCGCGCGTGAACCGCTCGCCGGGCCCCGCCCGCGCACGCTCCGCCCCGTCCGCAGGGAGACCGCCGTGCCCAGTGCCGACACCGCCACCGGCCCCGCCGCCACGACCGCGACCACGGCGGCACCCCGCCCGGCCCCGAGCCGGGACACCATCCCCGGCTGGTTCTTCCGGCTCGACCAGGAGGCCTTCCGCCACCTGCTCGCCGCCCAGAGCACGGCCGGACGCACCGGCGACATCCTCGAACTCGGGACCTACCTCGGCCGCAGCGCCGTCCTCCTCGGCGACCACCTGCGGCCGGGCGAGCGGCTGACGGTCTGCGACCTCTTCGACTCCGAGGCCGGCGACGCCGACAACGCCGCCGAGATGACGATGTCGTACCGGACCTCGCTCACCAGGGCCGCGTTCGAGGCGAACTACCTGGCCTTCCACCCGCGGCTGCCGGAGATCGTCCAGGCGCCGACTTCGGTGCTGGCCGACGGCCGGATCCCGGCCGACAGCTGCCGCTTCGTCCACGTCGACGCCTCCCACCTGTACGAGCACGTGGCCGGGGACATCGAGGTGGCGCGGGCGGCACTCGCCGAGGACGGCCTGGTGGTCCTGGACGACTACCGCTCGGAGCACACCCCCGGTGTCTCGGCGGCGGTCTGGCAGGCGGTGTTCACGGGCGGACTGCGGCCGGTGCTGCTCACGCCGATGAAGTTCTACGGGACGTGGGGCGACGCCGAGGCGGTCCGTCGGATCCTGCTGGCCCGGGACTGGCGGGCCGAGGGCTTCACCGTGGACGAGGACACCATCGCCGGGGTGCCGGTCGTCCGGCTGAACAACGCCGTACGGTCGGGCGCGGCGCCGCGGTCGACCCCCCGACGACTGCTGCTCGACCTCCTCCCGCCGGTGGCCACCCGGACGGTTCGCCGGGCGCTCCGGGCGCTGCGCGACCGCCGCGCGGGCGGCCGGGCGCGCTGACCTCACGGGCGCGGTCGGCGCCGGCCCTCACCCGGCCGACCGCGCGGTCCCGGTTCCCCGCGCCCGGACACCCCGCCGGTCGATAGGGTCACCCGGTCGCCCCGCTCGGACGGCCGAGCGGGCCGCGCACCGAGGAGGAACCGTGGAGCAGTACCTGCCGGCGGACGAGGAACTGGCGGACGCGCTGCTGGAACTGGCAGTCCCGTTCGACGCGGTGAACGGAGTGCTGGCCGCGCGGTCGCGGCTGGCCCGGGACCGCGGCCTGCGGACCGTCTTCGAGGAGATGCTGCACCTCCAGACCGCGGCGGTCGGAACGCTCGGACGGCCGTCCGGGCTCACCCGCGACTGGCCGGCCGACACCGACGGCGGCGGGCTGCTCTCCACCCTGCTGTTCGTCGCCCTGGCACCGCACACCCGGGCGTACCACCGGACGCTGGGAGTCGCGCCGGAGGTGACCCGGACCACCCTGGCCGATCTCGGCCGGCAGCTCGCGGTGAGCCGGTGGCGCGGACGGCCCACCGGGCTGGGCAGCCCCTCCTGGCTGACACTGCACTTCCGCGGCGAGCTGTTCCAGCTCGGCCGGCTCCAGTTCCAGCGCAGGAGCACGACCAGCGACGGCGGACCGGACGCCCGGGTCACCGAGGCCGCCCGGGCGGCGGGCCTCGGCGAGTGGATCCTCCAGCTGCACGTCCCCGACAGTTCCGGCCCGCTCTCCCCCGCGGCCTGCGACCGCTCGCTGGAGCGGGCCCGGGCGTTCTTCCCCGCCCACTTCCCCGCCGAGCCGTACCGGGCGGCCTGCATCTTCTCCTGGCTGCTGGACCCCCAGCTCGGGCACTACCTGCCCGACGACTCGAACATCGTGCGGTTCCAGCGGCGGTTCGTCCCGCTGCGCCGCCCCGGCGGCCCCCCGGAGCCCGAGGACACCAATCCGCTCCGCTACGTCTTCGGCGACGCCGGGCAGCCCCTCGCCTCGCTCCCCCGCGACACCGCCGTCCAGCGCGCGCTCGTCGACCACCTGGGCGCGGGCGGTCACTGGTACGTGATCGGCGGCCGGCTCGCGCTCTGAGCGCCGTCCTCGCCCCATTCTCGGCGAATTCCTCGGATCAATATGACTGCATATCACTCTCGCGAGGGAACTTCCCTTAAAGATTTGCCCACGGAACATTAAAGAGAGCATAGTGATGTTGCCTCAGTTGGCCCTAGGAATGGCCAATTTATGGCAAAGTCCCGTGCGTCCCGCGTGCGGGTCCCGCAAGTGAGGAGATGGCGTTGCGACACGAGAACCTTCACGAGAGCGGCATCGCTGCCGCAAGTCACGGACAGCGGCTGCGCGAGCGGATCGCCACCCCGGGAACGACCCCGCTCATCGGCGTCTACGACATGTACTCCGCATCGATCGCAGCCGAACACTACGACGGAATGTTCGTCTCCGGCTTTGGATTCGCGGCGTCCTACTACGGCCTGCCCGACATCGGATTCATCGCCTGGCCGGACATGGTCGCCTTCGTGGAGCGGCTGCGCGGCGCCTTCCCGCAGCACCACCTGCTGGTCGACATCGACGACGGCTACGTCGATCCCGAGGTGGCCTGCCACGTGGTCCGGCGGCTGGAGCGGATCGGCGCGTCCGGTGTGATCCTGGAGGACCAGAAGCGGCCGCGGCGGTGCGGCCACGCCGACGGCAAGCAGGTCCTCCCGCTCGACGAGTACCTGGAGAAACTGCACCAGGTGCTCGCCACCCGCACCGACCTCGTGGTGGTCGCCCGGACGGACGCCACCGAGGAGGCCGACATCCTCCGGCGGGCGGAGGCGCTCGCCGCCACGGACGCGGACGTCGTCCTCGTCGACGGCGTGCGCAGCGAGGAGTGGATCCGACGGATCCGGCAGGTCGTGGGCGACAAGCCGCTGCTCTTCAACCAGATCGCCGGCGGCAAGTCACCGCGGCTGTCCCTCTCGGAGCTCGGCGATCTGGGGGTCGACGTCGCGATCTACAGCACCCCCTGCCTGTTCGCCGCCCATCAGGCGATGGACGAGGCACTGGCCGGCCTCAAGGGGGCGGACGGCCGGCTCCCGGCCCCGGTCGGGCAGCGGCGCGAGATCGGTGTCCGCGAGTCCACGGAACTGCTGGAGCGGAACATCGCACGGCCGCACGTCCGCGAGGAGGTGGGCGTGTGAAGGGTTTTGGACCGGGCCGGCCCGCCCGGCCGCGCCGGGGGCGGCGACACATGGCCGCCGCCGGACTGGCCGGTGCCTGGGCGGTGCTCGGCTGCGCCGTCCCGGCGGCGGCGGAGCGGAGCCTGATCACCGTGATCGACAACCCCAGGATCGACTCGATCGTCGAGGTGGACCGGACGGCCAACCTCCAGACCGGTCGGGGCTCGGCCGGCAGCGACCACGACGGCGGCGTCGTCCTGGCGACCGGTCTGCTGGGAGTGCCCGCGACGGGCCCGGAGGCGGAGGAGGAGACGTGAACGCGGCCCGTCGGCACCGGGCACCGCCACCGGAGGCGCGGGGCCGCCCGGCACCCGGCGGCGCGGGCCCACCACGGCCCTGGTGGCGCGCCCTCGATCCCTACGTGGCGGCCTTGGCCGGGGCGGTGCTGCTCGCCGCACTGCTGCCCGCCACCGGACGGGCCGCGCGCGGCGCCGACCTGGCCTGCGACCTCGCGGTCGGCCTTCTCTTCTTCCTCTACGGCGCCCGGCTGTCGGCCCGCGAGACGGTCGCCGGACTCCGGCACCTGCGGTTGCACGGGCTCGTACTCGTCTGCACCTTCGTCGTGTTCCCGCTGTTCGGGGTCGCCACGGCGATCCTGACGCCCGTCCCGCTCACCGAGCAGGTGCGGGCCGGGGTGCTGTTCCTCTGCCTGGTCCCGTCGACGGTCCAGTCCTCGGTCGCGCTCACCGGCGCCGCGCGGGGCAACGTACCCGCCGCGATCTGTGCCGGGACGTATTCGAGCCTGGCCGGTCTGGTACTGACCCCGTTGCTGGCGGCCTGGTTGCTCGGCGCCCGCGCCGCCCTGTCGGCGGACGGCCTGGTGCGGATCTGTGCCCAGTTGCTCGCGCCGTTCGTCGTCGGGCAGCTGCTGCGCCCGTGGATCGGCGCCTTCCTGAGCCGCCACCGGCGGGTGCTCACCCCGGTCGACCGGGGCTCGATCCTGCTGGTCGTCTACACGGCGTTCAGCAGCGCGGTGGAACAGGGCATCTGGCACACGGTCACACCCACCGTCCTGCTCGGCCTGGCGGCGGTCCTGCTGCTCCTGCTCGCCACCACCCTCGCCTGCGCCGCGCTGGGCGTCCGGCTCCTGGGGCTGGACCGGGCCTCGGGCATCGCGGCGGTACTCTGCGGTTCGCAGAAGAGCCTGGCCGGCGGGCTGCCGATGGCCACCGTGCTGTTCGGCCCGCAGGCCGGCCTCCTGGTGCTGCCGCTGATGATGTACCACCAGTTGCAGCTCGTGGTGGGCACGCTGCTCGCGGGCCGCTGGGCCCGGTCGGCGACGGACGGCCCCACGGCCCCCGCCGTCGAGGAGGAGGCGGTGGGCACCGCTCGGGCCTCACCCGAACCGGCCTGAGCCGAACGGCCCACCTGTCCCTGGGGACGCCCGCACGCCTCCGTTCCCGCACCCCGGCACCCAGCGCCCCTGCGCGCCTGCCGGTGCGCCCTCCGTCCGGGCACGCCGGCAGGCGACGGGCGAGGTCCGGACCGTACGCCCGGCCCGGACCTCAGGGCAGGTAGTAGGCGCGGTGGTGGGCGGCCACCGGGGCCGACTGGTACGTCCACACCCCCGCGGCGGGCGCCTCGCCCACCAGCCGCGCGAGGTCTCCGACGACCTCCGCCGTCCGGTCGCCGAGCGTGAGCCGGATCCGTCCGGCGGTGCGGTCGTCGAGCGGGTGGAAACGGTACGGCTGGTGCACCAGGAGCGGCCCGGCCAGCAGCCTGCCCTCCTGGTCGGTGCCGTACCCGGTGATCGGGGTGTTCACGACCGGCTCGCCGTCGAGTCCGGCGAGGTCGGCCTCGACCGCGAGGAGTTCCTCGTCGTACCGCCGGAGGCGGCGCGGTGCGTCGGCACCGTCCGGCCCGTCCGGCCCGTCCGGCCCGTCGTGTCCGTCCGCGGCGTCCGTCCGGTCCGGTTCCAGGGCCGCCCGGCGGCAGGAGAAGGACCAGCGGTCGTGGACGGCGGCCGCGTTGAGCGAGGGCAGCACCGTCACGAACCAGCCGGGGTACTTGGGTTCGGCGTAGAGCCGGGTGCCGGCGTCGATGGCGAGCGGGTTGTCACAGAGCACGTGGAGGCGGGCGATGCCGAGCAGACCGGTCCGGTCGTAGCCGCGGGCGTACTCGCCGTAGCCGACGGCCGGGAGCCGGTCGGCGGCGTTCCGGGGGTGGGCGATGACGTTGATCTCCACCTCCTCGGTGATGCCGCCGCCGGTGGGGTACTGCGCGAAGTAGAGCTGGTAGTTGAGCGAGACGCACGCCCGGCCACCGAACTCGGCGGCGGCCAGCGCGGGGTGGCGCTTCGCGAGCAGTTCGCGAACGGGCCCCGGCTCGACCAGGTAGTCCACGCCGATGTTGTGCAGGGCTCCGTAGTGGAACGGCAGGTGGTAGGGCTCCGGTACGGGTGGGAGTGGCAGACCGGTCACAGGGACTCCCGGAGGGGTGCGGCCGACGGACGGGCCGAAGGGACGACGGCGGACGGAGAAACGGCAGGAACGGCGGGAACGGCAGCGGGACCGACAGCGGAAATGACAGGAACAGCGGGCTGCGGTCCGGTCGGCGACGGTGCGGCGAGTGGCGCACCGTCAACGGTCGGTGCCGCAGGTGGTACGGCGGTCGACGGCGTCGAGGTCGACGGCACGGCGGGCGACGGCGCCGAGACCGTGGCCCGGTCCCGCAGCGCCAGCAGGTCCTGGTGGATCCGGTCGGCGCTGCGCAGCGCGAGCGCGGCCATGGTGAGCGAGGGGTTGGACGTGCCGAGGGAGGGCATGGAGCCGCACCCGACGGCGTAGAGATTGGGGTGTTCCCAGCAGCGTTGCCACTGGTCGACCACGGACGTGGCCGGCGAGTCGCCCATGACGTGGGTGCCGCCGGCGTGGCCGGCGCCGCGGTAGGCGTAGCTGCGGCCCTCGTGCTCCAGCCGGCCGGGCCAGCCCGGGCCCGCCTCGTAGCGGGTGTGGTCCTCGGCACCGAGCAGCGCGAAGAGCTGGTCGGAGACCGCGCGGGCGGAGGCCATGCCGGCCCGGACGTACGGGGAGAGGTCGTAACGGATCGCCGGGCGCGGCAGGCCCAGGCGGTCCCGGCGGTCGGGGTCGAGGGTGACCCGGTTCGCCGGGTCGGCCGGCTGCTCCAGTTCGAACTGGAGGGAGAACTGACGACCGAGCCGGTCGCCCAGCCGATGCCGCAGCTCCTTCCCGCGCAGTCCCGCACGGAGCAGCCCCTCGACCTCGACCTGGGGCGGTCCGACGGCCCAGGACCAGCCCCAGTTGCCGATCTCGACCCGGTACGGCGCCCGGCGCCTGCGGGCCGGACCGAAGCGGAAGGACTCCAGCCCACTGGTCGACCCGGGCCCCCGGTAGGGGCCGACGGGCTCGGGCATGAGGCCCCAGGTGAGCAGCGCCGGGTGGTCCATCAGGTTTCGGCCGACCTGGCCGCTTCGTTCGGCGAGGCCGGAGAGGAGCAGCAGCCGGGCGTTCTCGACGGCGTGGGCGGCGAGGACGACGAGGTCGGCCTCCGCGGTGTGGACGGCGCCGTCGGCGAGGTACTCGACACCGGTGGCGCGGCCGGTGCCGTCGACGAGGACCCGGCTCACCACCGCGTCGGTGCGCAGTCGGACCGTGGCCGCCCAGCGGGCCTGGGTGCGCAGCGGCGTGTACTTCGCCCCCGTCGGACAGACCGGCACGCAGCCGGCGCTGCCCCGGCAGAGCGGGCCGTGCCGGTCCCCCGGGCCGGAGGTGCCACCCGGCCGGGCGGTGGTCCGGCCGTTGCGGGCGTGCGGGGTGGCGGTGACGGCGAGCCGGGCGTCCTCGGTCATCGCCGGATCGCGGACGGTCCGGCCGTCGAGGGCGCGGGCGACGGTCCGGTCGAGGTGGCTCGCGGGGATGGCCCGCATCGGGAACGCGTAGTCCTCGGGGACGGGGAGTCCGACCGCGTGGCGCTGTTGCCCGGCGTCGGCGGCGACGCCGAGTTCCTGCTCGGCCTCGCGGTAGTACGGTTCGAGGTCGTGGTAGCCGATCGGCCAGTTGCGGCCGTGTCCGAGGTCGGCGGTGCGGAAGTCCTCGGGGTGCATGCGCGGGGTGAGGCCGGTCCAGAGCAGTCCGGTGCCGCCGTTGGCGCGCAGGTAGCCGCTGGCGTAGGGCAGCGGGCCGTGCTGGACGAGGTGTCCGGTCGCGGTGAAGCCGCCGCCGGGAAGGCCGACGAGGTCGGTGACGTCGGGAGAGGGGGCGTCCTCGCTCAGGGGGTACGGGGAGGTGGGGGCGCCGCCGCCGGCCGCGCGGTACGCGGTGGTGGTCGCGACCGCGTCCGGGACGGGGCGGCCGGCCTCCAGGACGAGGACCCGGTGGCCCTGCGCACCGAGACGGTGGGCGACCAGCGAGCCGGCGAACCCTGCCCCGACCACGATGACGTCCTGGTCCCGGTCTGCCGGTCGGCGGTTCACCGGTCACCGCCGCCGTTCGGGGCTTCGGACCAACTGCCGTGTCCGGGGGCGGTGGAGCCGGGCGGGGCACCGTGGAAGGTCCGCCACATCAGTCCCTGGTCGTAGGCGCGGGGCGAGGAGGGCGGTTCGTCCGGCCAGGCTCCGACGTACCAGAGGCGGAGGAGGGCGTGTTCGTCGCGGGCCCGGTGCGCGAGGAGCGTGCGGTGATGCTCGTCGGCCATACCGGTCGCGCGCAGCTCGGCCTCGTCGAAGCCGGTCAGCTCGGCGGAGACCCGGAGGAAGGCGTCGAAGTCCGCGAGGTCGGCGGGGCCGCCCCCGTCGGAGAGGTGGTCGTGGTCGTCGATCGCTGGCAAACCGGAACCCCCGCGGCGGGCACTGTACGTCCTGGACATGACAGCGCACCCGGCCGGGACGGCCCCGCGCTGTCACGTCGATGCTGCCGCGCGACTCCTCGACCCCGAACCGGCTGTTCGAAACCGGCCGCAGACGTTCGTTCTCCTGCTGTCGACGACCGCTGTCCGACCGATCCGTCACCCTGTCGCACAGGAATATGACCGTTTCACCGACCGCGCCGTCCCCCGGGCGGCGCAGTACAGCGCGCGGGGGCGGCGGGCTGCTGCGATCTTCGGAGCACGCGGCGGGTTGGCCGCGCACGCCTGGCGTCGAGACCTGGAGGCACGGATGTGGCAGGCACCCCCCACCCCCGCCCCCCATCCGAGCGAGTGGCTGCCGGCCCTGGACATTCCGGCGCCGGGACCGCAGAACCGGCTCACCGTGCTGGTGCGTGTCCTGCTGCTGATCCCGCAGTTCATCGTGGTCTGGGTGCTGTCGGTGGTGGCGTTCCTGGTCGCGGTGGTCGGCTGGTTCGGCGCGCTGGTCCTGGGCCGGCTGCCGGTCTTCGCCGCCGACTACCTCTCCTCGTACGTGCCGTACGAGACCCGGGTGAACGCCTACCTGCTGCTGACGGTCGACCGCTATCCGCCGTTCGCGTTCCGGACCCCGGACTACCCCGTCCAGGTGGAGCTGCGGCCCGGTGAGCTCAACCGGCTCGCGGTGTTCTTCCGGCTGATCCTGGTGATCCCGGCGGCGATCGTCCAGGGCCTGCTCTACGCCGGGTGGTGGGTGGTCGGGTGGATCAGCTGGCTGGTGGTGCTGATCCTTGGGCGGATGCCCCAGCCGCTGTTCGAGGCGACGGCCGCGATCCTGCGCTACCGGATGCGCTACATGGCCTACCTGCTGATGCTCACCTCGGCCTACCCGAAGGGGCTGTTCGGTGACGAGCCCGACGGGCCGGTCCCGGTCCCGGTCGTACCGGCGTCGGGCGACTCGGCACCGGGCGTCAAGGAGCCGGGCACACCGCTGTCCGCACAGGGCGCCTTCGGCCGGGCGCCCGGCGCCCGGGTCTCGGCGACCCGCCCCCTGGTGATGAGCGGCGGCGGGCGGGCGCTGCTGGTGGTCTTCCTCCTGCTCGGCCTGATCTCCGGGGTGACCAGTTCCGTCACCACGAGCTTCACCTCGGACGACGACGACGCCACGTGGTACTCCGGCCCGCCGGCGCCCGGGCCCGCGCTGTCCGGGCCGGTGGCACCCGGACCCGCGACGCCCTGATCCGACGGGGCGCCGGGCCGCCCGACGTCGGG
>NZ_JBHXKE010000275.1:0-11530 GCF_042722765.1 Kitasatospora sp. NPDC058406 | reverse complement strand
GCACCACCCGCACCGGGTGGCGCGGCAGCGGCGCTCCGCCGTGCCGGGGCGTGCCGCGCAGCAGGCGCTCGCAGGGGCGCTCGACCCCGTGGTACAGCGCACCGGCGGCCAGGAGCGAGACACCGGCCAGCAGCAGCCAGACGGCCGCCGTCGCCGCCACGGCCCCGGGCGCGGGCCGGCCGGCCGCGTGCAGCCAGCAGCGGATGCCGATCTCGTGCACCAGGTACCAGGCGTACGACCACTCGCCGAGCCGGACCGCCGTCCGCCCGGCCAGCAGCCGCGGCCCGCCGGCCGGCCCGAGGTCCCGCTGCGCGGCGGCCGTCAGCAGGACGGCGAACAGCGGGGCCGGGAAGAGCTGTGCGGCGCTGTACGGGCCCCACCAGACGGAGTCCGGCGCGGCCGTGTGCCACGGCACCAGCAGCAGGTGCCAGCCGGCCACCGCCGCCGCGGCCGGGGCGAGCGGGACGCGGGGGAGCAGCCCGTGCCGGACGGCCAGCCCGGCGACCACGCCGAGTACGAACTGCGGGGTGCGGGTCAGCGGCAGGTAGTCGAGCAGCCAGCCGCGGACGGCCGGGTCGGCCGGCAGCAGCGGACCGGCCAGCCACAGCGCCGGGCCGGCCGCCGCGCAGAGCGCGGCGAGCGGCGTCCAGAGCCGGCGGCGCCCGGCCAGGGCCCGCAGGAGGAAGGGGAAGAGCAGGTAGAACCAGGCCTCGGCGCCCAGCGACCAGGCGGCCGGGTTGCCGCCGAACACCGTCCCGGGGGCCCAGGTGTGCAGGAGCGGCAGCGACCAGAGGACCGCCGCGAGCGGCAGGACGGCGCCGAGGGCGGCGCCGGCACCGAGCGAGAGCGCGGTGGTGAGCGCGTGCAGCGGCCAGATCCGGGCGAACCGGCGGCGGGCGAAGCGGCCCGGGGCGGTCGGCACGCCGTCGTACGTCCAGGCGAGGACGAAGCCGGAGAGGACGAAGAAGAAGGTCACCCCGCTCCGGCCGTACCAGCCGAGCGGGCCGAGGACGGGCACCTCGCCGACCTTGCGGGCCAGGTGGTAGACGACGACCAGCAGCGCGGCCCAGAACCGGAGCCCGGTGAGCGAGGGCAGGCGGGCGGGCATCGGGGCTCCGGAGGGGCGGGGAGGAGGAGGGGAAGAGGAAGCGGGGAGGAACGGACGGGAACGAGGACGGGCCGGGTGTGGGCCGGGTGCGGGAACGGCTCGACTCCGGTTCCAACGATCCGGGGCGGGTCCGGGACACGTGCCCCGAACCCGCCCCGGGCTCGGCGCAGCAGACCGGTGCTCCGGTCGAACCGGACCGTGCCGTTCGCGGAGGCGGCCTCCACCCCGCCGAGCGTCCGTCGGACGCAGGCGACCCGGAGCCCCCCGGCCCGGGCCCGCACACGCCCGGCGAGACGCCGAGCAGCAGCCGGAAAGCGGCGCCGGCGGCCGGAACCGGTGGCGCCGGGGCGCGCCCCCGCGGGCCCGGCCGCGTACGCTGCTGTGGCGGGCCCGCCCTGTGGCCGGGAGGGCCGGAAAGCCGGAGGGGCGATGGCGGTGGAGGAACAGCGGGCCGGGAGCCGGGTCAGCCGGCCGGAGGTCAGGCTGGTGCGGCGGGGGTTCACCGACCCCGAGCGGGCGCTGCGGCTGCTCGCCGAACCCGCGCTGGACGGGCTCGCCGGGGACCCGGTGCTGCTGGACGCGCTCGGCGCCACCGCCGACCCGGACCTCGCCCTGCTCGGCCTGGCCCGACTGCTGGAGGCCGCCGACGCGACCGACCGCCACACCCTGCGCGACACCCTGACCACCTCGAAGCCGCTGCGGGACCGGCTGCTCGGCGTGCTCGGCGAGTCCACCGCGCTCGCCGACCACCTGGCCCGGCACCCGCACGACTGGCACATCCTGGTCACCTTCGAGCTCCGCGACATGCACCCCGGGCCGGAGGACTTCCGTCGCGCGCTCCACCAGGGCGTCTGGGAGAACGACGCGGGCGCCCGCAGCCGGGCCGACGCGCTGCGGATCGCCTACCGCCGCTGCCTGCTGGCCATCGCCGCCCGCGACCTCACCGGCACCACCGACCTCGCCCAGACCGCCGCCGAGCTCGCCGACCTGGCCGGCGCCACCCTGCAGACGGCCCTCGACATCGCCGCCGAACAGGACCCGGACGCCGCCGCGGTCTGCCGCCTGGCCGTCATCGGCATGGGCAAGTGCGGCGGGCGCGAACTCAACTACGTCTCCGACGTGGACGTCATCTACGTCGCAGAGCCGTGCGAGGGAGCCGACGAGCACGAGGCGCTCAAGGCCGCCACCCGACTCGCCGCCGCGCTGACCCGGCTCTGCGCCGACACCACCGGTGAGGGCACGATCTGGCCGGTCGACGCCAACCTCCGCCCCGAGGGCCGAAACGGACCGCTGGTCCGCACCCTGGCCAGCCACCTCGCGTACTACCAGCGCTGGGCCAAGACCTGGGAGTTCCAGGCACTGCTGAAGGCCCGCCCGGTGGCCGGGGACACCGAACTCGGCGAGGCGTACGTGGCGGCGCTGGCCCCGCTGGTCTGGCAGGCCGCCGCCCGGGAGAACTTCGTCACCGACGTGCAGCAGATGCGCCGCCGGGTGATCGAGTCCATCCCCGCACCCGAGCTGGACCGCCAGCTCAAGCTCGGCCCGGGCGGCCTGCGCGACGTCGAGTTCTCCGTCCAGCTGCTCCAGCTGGTGCACGGCCGCACCGACCCGGCCCTGCGCAGCGGCAACACCCTGGAGGCGCTGGCCGCGCTCTCCCGGGGCGGGTACGTGGGCCGGGCCGACGCCGCCTCGCTGGACGCCGCCTACCGGTTCCTGCGCTCGCTGGAGCACCGGATCCAGCTGCACCGGCTGCGCCGCACCCACCTGATGCCCACCGGTGAGGAGGACCTGCGCCGGCTGGCCCGCTCGCTCGCGCCGCTGATCAACGGCGACACCCGGGCCGATCCGGTCGCGGCCCTCCAGCGGGACTGGAAGCGGCACGCCGTCGAGGTGCGGCGGCTGCACGAGAAGCTGTTCTACCGGCCGCTGCTGGACGCGGTCGCCGAACTGCCGGTCGGCGCGGCCGGCCTCACCCCGGACGCGGCCCGGGCCCGGCTGGAGGCACTCGGTTACGCCGACCCGGCCGCCGCCCTGCGGCACCTCTCGGCGCTCGCCTCCGGGGTGAGCCGCAAGGCCGCCATCCAGCGGACCCTGCTGCCGGTGCTGCTCGGCTGGTTCGCCGACTCCGCGGACCCGGACGCCGGATTGCTCAACTTCCGGCAGGTCTCCGACGCGCTCGGCCGGACGCCGTGGTACCTGCGGCTGCTGCGGGACGAGAGCGCCGCCGCCGAGCAGCTGGCCCGGGTCCTGTCGGCCGGCCGGCTCGCCCCCGACCTGCTGCTACGGGCCCCCGAGGCGGTGGCCATGCTCGGCGACCCGCAGGGGCTGGTGCCGCGCGGGCGGGCCGCGCTGGAGCAGGAGGTGCTGGCCGCCGTGGGCCGGGCCGACTCGACCGCCGCGGCGGTGGCCGCCGTCCGCGCGGTGCGCCGCCGGGAGCTGTTCCGGACCGCCGCCGCCGACGTCCTCGGGCGGCTCGGTGACGATCCGGCCGAGGCGCTGGACGCCGCAGGGGAGGCGCTCACCGCGCTCAACGCCGCCACCCTGCAGGGCGCGCTGCGGGCCTGCGTCGCCGGCTGGGAGGCCCGGAACGGGGCGCTGCCGACCAGGATCGCGGTGATCGCGATGGGCCGCTTCGGCGGACGCGAGCTCGGTTACGGCTCCGACGCCGACGTGCTCTTCGTCCACGAGCCGCTGCTCGGATCACTGGAGGAGGACGCGGCCCGGGCCGCCCAGGCGGTCTGCAACGAGCTGCGCTCGCTGCTGGCCGCGCCGTCCACCGAGCCGCCGCTGGAGGTCGACGCCGACCTGCGTCCGGAGGGGCGCCAGGGTCCGCTGGTGCGCACCCTCGCCTCGTACACGGCGTACTACCGGCGCTGGTCGCACGTCTGGGAGAGCCAGGCGCTGCTGCGGGCCGAGCCGGTGGCCGGGGACGAGGCGCTGGGGGAGCGGTTCCGGCAGCTGATCGACCCGATGCGCTACCCGGGCGCGGGGGTGGCGGAGCGGGACCTGGTGGAGATCCGCCGGATCAAGGCCCGGATCGAGGCCGAGCGGCTGCCGCGCGGCGCCGACCCGACCACCCACACCAAGATCGGCCGGGGCGGGCTGGCCGACGTGGAGTGGACCGTCCAGCTGCTCCAGCTCCGGCACGGGCACGGGCTTCCGGCGCTGCGCACCACCCGGACCAGGGCGGCGCTGGCGGCGGCGGTGGAGGCGGGGCTGGTCGAGGAGGCGGACGCGGAGGTGCTGGACGCGGCCTGGGTGCTGGCCTCCCGGGTGCGGTCGGCGGTGATGCTGGTCCGCGGCCGGCCGGGGGACTCGTTCCCCGCGGACGCCCGGGAACTCGCGGGGGTCGCCCGCTACCTGGGGTACGGCGCCGGGCACAGCGGGGAGCTGGTGGACGACTACCGGCGGACCACGCGGCGGGCCCGGGCGGTGGTGGAGCGGCTGTTCTACGGGTGAGACCCGGGCCGATCCGGCACCCCGGGCGACCCCCGGGGGTCGCCCCGGACGGACGGCGAAGGGCCCCGCGAAAGATCGCGGGGCCCTTCGGAAGATCGGGGGGTCAGCGCCGTCCGGCGGTCACCGAGGACTCGCTCCACTGCTCGGGGACCGTGACCGGTTTCTCCTCGGCCGTCTCCCGGGCGGGCACCCTGGGCAGCCGGTAGGGCCAGGCGTGGTAGATCAGCCGGGCGGCGGCGAAGCCGACCGCGAGGCAGACGACGCCGCCCACCGCGTCCATCCAGAAGTGGTTGGCGGTGGCGACGATCACCACCAGGGTGGCCACCGGGTAGAGCAGGCCGAGCACCCGGACCCAGGTCGCACGGGCGAGGAAGAAGATGGTCAGCCCGCACCAGAGCGACCAGCCGATGTGCATCGAGGGCATCGCCGCGTACTGGTTGGAGACGTGGGTGGCCGGTCCGGAGGCCATCGAGCCCCAGGTGCCGTGCGTCTTCACGGTGTCGATGAAGCCGCCGTCGGTCATCAGCCGGGGCGGCGCCAGCGGGAAGAAGTAGAAGCCGACCAGCGCGATGCCGGTGGTGATGAACAGCACCGTGCGCGCCGCGCCGTAGCGGCCCGGCTGCCGGCGGTAGAGCCACACCAGCACGCCGATGGTCACGACGAAGTGCAGTGTCGCGTAGTAGTAGTTCATCCCCGTGATGAGCCAGCCGACGCCGTCCACCGCGTGGTTCACCGAGCGCTCGACGGCGACGCCGAGGGCGCGCTCGAAGTCCCAGATCCAGCCCGCGTGCTTCTGGGCGATCGACTCCTGCTCGGGGACGGCGTTGCGCACGAGGGAGTAGATCCAGTAGCTGAGGCCGATCAGCGCCAGCTCGAACCAGATCCGTGGCCGGGCCGGGGAGCGGCGCTGCTCGCGGACGCGGCTGCGCAGCGCAGCCGTACGGGTCTGGGCCGCGCGGGTGGCTCCGTCGGGCATGCGGCCGCCGTTCTGCTGGATCTCGGTCGGTTCCCCCATGGACGAGAAGTCTGCCAGACGTCCCGTAGCCGTCTGCTCATCCTCCGGAAGTGGATTCTTCACCGGCTGTCCCCCTTCAGGGCTAGGGGGTTTCTCCCGCCGGGGCAGGGTGTACGGGCGAATCTGGTGCGAACCGGCGGGACGGGCATACGTCCCATTGTCACGCCGGGCGGCGCGGGTGGCGCAATCGGGGGTCGGGCGCCGCTGCGGCAGGCGTATTTTCCCCGCCCGAAACCCTTTCTGCATCTTGCTGAAACATATTGCAGGCCGCTAGCGTCCTGGCAACTCGCTCACCCCTTCCCCCGCAAGGGAGCCCTCCGTGGCCGATGTCCCGCCCCGCCGCCGGCGGCGCACCACCCGCAGACCCGGCCGGACGGCGGTGCTGCTCGCCGCCTCGCTGACCGCCGCCACCCTCGGTACCGCCGGCCCGGCCGCACTCGCCGCCGGCCCGCCCGGACCGCCCTCGGACGCCGCGCTCGCCGCCACCGCCGGGCGCCACGACCTGACCCGCGAGCAGTTCTACTTCGTCCTGCCGGACCGGTTCGCCAACGGCGACCGCGGCAACGACACCGGGGGCGTCACCGGCACCCGGCTGGACCACGGCCTCGACCCGGCCGACAAGGGCTTCTACCACGGCGGCGACCTGGCCGGCCTGCTCCAGCGGCTCGACTACGTCCAGAACCTCGGCACCACCGCGATCTGGATGGCGCCGCTCTTCCGGAACAAGCCGGTCCAGGGCACGGACGACAGCGCGAGCGCCGGGTACCACGGCTACTGGATCACCGACTTCACCCAGGTCGACCCGCACTTCGGCACCAACGAGCAGCTCAAGGAGCTGATAGCCGAGGCCCACCGGCGCGGCATGAAGGTCTTCTTCGACGTCATCACGAACCACACCGCCGACGTCATCGACTACCGGCAGCAGCAGTACGGCTACCGCACCACCGGGGCGTTCCCGGTCCTGGACGCCGACGGCAGGCCGGTCGACGAGACCGCGCTCGCCGACGCGAACGCCGCCTGGCCGAAACTGGGCAAGGACTCGTTCCCCTACAGCCCGGTCTTCCGCCGGCCGGCCGACGCCACCGCCAAGACCCCGGCCTGGCTCAACGACCCCGCGCTCTACCACAACCGGGGCGACTCGACCTTCGCCGGCGAGTCCGCGACCGAGGGCGACTTCTCCGGCCTCGACGACCTGGACACCCAGAACCCCAAGGTGGTCAAGGGCTTCGAGAAGGTCTACCAGCAGTGGGTCAGGGAAGCCGGCGTGGACGGCTTCCGGATCGACACCGTCAAGCACGTCAACATGGCGTTCTGGCAGCAGTGGGCCCCCTCGCTCAAGGAGTTCGCCGCCAAGCAGGGCAACCGCACGTTCTTCATGTTCGGCGAGGTCTACTCCGGCGACCCCGCGGTCACCGCGCCGTACGTCACCAGGGGCCGGCTCCAGGCCACCCTCGACTTCCCGTTCCAGAACGCCGCCCGCAGCTACGTCTCCCAGGGCGGCTCGGCCCGCACCCTCGCCGACGTCTACGGCCAGGACTACCGCTACACCACCGCCGACACCGACGCCTACGAGCTGCCGACCTTCCTCGGCAACCACGACATGGGACGGTTCGGCTCCTTCCTGCTCGCCGACGACCCCGGCGCCGACGAGGCCACCCTGCTGCGCAGGGACCGGCTCGGCAACGAGCTGATGTTCCTCACCCGCGGCCAGCCCGTCGTCTACTACGGCGACGAGCAGGGCTTCACCGGCGCCGGCGGGGACAAGGACGCCCGGCAGGACGTCTTCACCTCGCAGACCGCCTCCTACAACACCGACCGCGTGCTCGGCGGCGCCACCGGCCCCGCCGACCGGTACGGGCAGGACGGTGAGCTGTACCGGGGCATCGCCGGCCTGGCGAAGCTGCGCCGCGACCACCCGGCCCTCGCCGACGGCGCCCAGATCGAGCGGTACGCCGCCGACGGACCGGGCGTCTACGCCTTCTCCCGGATCGACGCCGGGCAGCAGGTCGAGTACCTGGTGGCCGTCAACAACGCCGCCGGGCCGAAGACCGTCACCCTGGACACCTTCTCGGCCGGCCAGGGCTTCGACCGGATCTACCCGGAAGCGGGCGAGCGGCTCACCAGCGGCGCCGACCGCAGGCTCACCGTCACCGTGCCGCCGCTCTCCTCCGTCGTCCTCAAGGCCGCCGGACGGATCGCCCCGGCCGCCGCCGCGCCCTCGATCACCCTGCGCGCGCCCGCCGCCGGCTCCACCGGCACCGTCACCGTCGGAGCGGACGTCCCCGGTGGCGGGTTCGACCGGGTCACCTTCGCCGCACAGGTCGGCGACCGGCCCTGGCAGGTGCTCGGCACCTCCGACACGGGCCGCCACGCCGTGACCCAGGACCTCGCCGGCGTCGCCCCCGGCACACCGGTCCGGTACAAGGCCGTCGTCCAGGACGCGGCCGGCCGGCTGCGCTCCGCCACCGGCGGCTTCACCACCGGCACCCCCGACCCCCGGCCGGTGCCCAGCGCCACCGCCCGCCCGTACGCCGTCGTCCACTACCAGCGCAAGAACGGCGACTACGACGGCTGGAACCTCTACGCCTGGGGCGACCTCGCCGACGGCGAGGCCACCCCGTGGCCGGCCGGGCACGGCTTCACGGGCCGGGACGCCTACGGCGCCTTCGCGTACGTGAAGCTCAAGCCGGGCGCCTCGGACGTCGGCTTCGTCGTGGAGAAGGACGGCGTCAAGGACGTCGACGCCGACCGCCGGATCGACGTCGGCGCGACCGGCGAGATCTGGCTCAAGGAGGGCGACCCGACCGTCCGGACCGCCGACCCCGGGCCGGTGAGCACCCCGCCGGCCGGCACGGCGGTGATCCACTACAACCGGGCCGACGGCGACTACGACGGCTGGGGCCTGCACGACTGGACGGGCGCCGCCACCCCCACCGACTGGGGCAACCCGCTGATGCCGGTGCGCCGCGACTCCTTCGGAGCCGTCTTCGAGGTGCCGCTCGCCCCCGGCGCGACCAGCCTGAGCTACATCCTCCACCGGGGCAACGACAAGGACCTGCCGAACGACCAGTCCCTCGACCTCACCGGCACCGGCCGCGAGGTCTGGATCCTCGGAGGCCGCGAGGGCTACCTGCTGCCGCAGACCGCCGCCGCCTCCTCGCAGCTGGACCTCGGCTCGGCCAAGGCCCAGTGGATCGACGCGAGGACGGTCGTGGTCCCGGCGGGCTACGGCGCCACCGACGCCGCCCTCGCCGCCGGCACCAGCGCCCAGCTGGTCTACGACCCCGCCGGCGGCATCCGCACCGAGAAGGGCGCGCTGACCGCGGCGGGGCAGTGGATCCGGTTGGAACCGGTTTCGGGCGGGCTCACCGCCGCGCAGCGGACCGCGTTCCCGCACCTCGCCGGCTACCGGGCGTTCACGGTCGACCCGCGCGACGCCACCCGGGTGGCCGCCGCCCTGCGCGGCCAGCTGCTCTTCACCGAACACCTGCCCAGCGGCGCCGTGCTGGCCGCCACCGGCGTGCAGATCCCCGGCGTCCTCGACGACCTGTACGCCCGGCGCACCGGCAAGGTCGACCTCGGCCCGGCCTACTACCGCGGCAAGGTCGCGCTGTCCCTCTGGGCACCGACCGCACAGGAGGTGTCCGTCCAGGTCTTCGACTCCCCGGCCGGTGGCACTCCGAAGACCCTCCCGCTGAAGCTGGACGACGAGACCGGCGTCTGGGAGATCGTCCGCGACAAGGCCGAGTTGGACGGCAGGTACTACCTCTACCAGGTCAGGGTCTGGGCGCCGGGCGCCCGGCAGATGGTGGTCAACACCGTCACCGACCCGTACTCGGTCGCGCTCTCCACCGATTCGCGGCGGAGTCTGGTCGCGGACCTCTCCGCCGCGGCGCTCAAGCCCCCGGGCTGGGAGGACCACGCCGTCCCGGCGGCCGTCCCGCTCGCCCGGCAGCAGATCCAGGAGCTGCACGTCCGGGACTTCTCGGTGGCGGACGCCACCGTCCCGGCCGCCGAGCGCGGCACCTACCTGGCCTTCGCCGAGTCCGAATCGGCGGGCATGAAGCACCTGCGCGAGCTGGCCCTGGCCGGGGTGACCACCGTCCACCTGCTGCCGACCTTCGACATCGCCACCGTCCGGGAGAACCGGGCCGAGCAGAAGCTGCCCGCCTGCGACCTCGCCGCCCTGGCGGCCGACAGCGACAGGCAGCAGGAGTGCGTGGCCGCCGTCGCCGCCGAGGACGCCTACAACTGGGGCTACGACCCGCTGCACTACACGGTGCCGGAGGGCTCGTACGCCACCGACCCCGAGGGGACCGCGCGCACCGTGCAGTTCCGGCGGATGGTGCAGGCGATCCACGCGGCCGGGCTCCGCGTGGTCCTCGACGTCGTCTACAACCACACCGCGGCCGGCGGCCAGGCCGAGCACTCGGTGCTGGACAAGGTCGTCCCCGGCTACTACCAACGGCTGGACGCCGACGGGAAGGTGACCACGGACAGCTGCTGCGCCGACACCGCGCCCGAGCACGCCATGATGAACCGCCTGGTGGTCGACTCGGTGACCACCTGGGCCCGCGAGTACAAGGTGGACGGCTTCCGCTTCGACCTGATGGGCCTCGACCCGAAGTCCACCATGCTGGACGTGCAGGCCGCGCTGCGCCGGATGACTCCGGAGTCGGACGGTGTCGACGGCAGGAACGTCCTCCTCTACGGCGAGGGCTGGAACTTCGGCGTCGTCGCGGACAACGCCCGCTTCGAGCAGGCTACCCAGCTCGCCATGGCGGGAACCGGCATCGCCACCTTCGACGACCGGCTCCGCGACGCGGCCCGCGGCGGCAACTTCCAGCTCTCCTCCGCCCCGCAGCAGGGCTTCGCCTCGGGCCTGTTCACCGACCCGAACGGCTCGCCCGCCAACGGCACGTCCGAGCAGCAGAGGGCCCGGCTGCTGAAGCAGATGGACCAGTTGAAGGTCGGGCTGACCGGCAACCTGGCCGGCTACGCCTTCACCGACAGCTCCGGACGGGCCGTCACCGGCCGGGAGGTCGACTACAACGGCGCCCCGACCGGCTACGCGGCCAGGCCGGGCGAGGCGGTCGGGTACGTGGACGCGCACGACAACGCCGACCTGTTCGACGCGCTGGCGTACAAGCTGCCGCCCGCCACCGCGCCCGCCGACCGGGCCCGGATGCAGGCGCTGGCGCTCTCGCTGACCGCGCTCACCCAGGGCTCCGGCTTCGCCCAGGCCGGCAGCGACCTGTTGCGCTCCAAGTCGCTGGACGCCAACTCCTACGACTCCGGCGACTGGTTCAACGCCGTCCAGTGGGACCCGGAGCGGGGCAACGGCTGGGGCCGGGGCCTGCCGCCGGCGGCGGACAACCGGGAGATGTGGCCGGCCGCCAAGGCCCTGCTGGCCGACCCTCGGCTGGTCGTGGGCGCCGCGGACATCCGGGCGACGAGCGCGCAGTACCAGGAGTTCCTGCGGATCAAGCGCTCCTCGCCGCTGTTCTCGCTGCCCACCCTGGCCGCCGTCCAGCAGCGGCTCTCGTACCCGCTCTCCGGCACGCCCGGCGAGACCCCCGGGGTGATCACCCTGCACCTGGACGGGGCCGGGGCGGCGGGCGCGGAGAAGGGCGTCACGGTGGTGTTCAACGCGACGCCCACGGCGCAGAGCCAGACGGTCGGCGCCCTGGCGGGCACGGCCCAGGCGCTCCACCCGGTCCAGGCCGGCGGCTCCGACCCGGTGGTGAAGCAGGCCGGATTCGCCTCCGCCACCGGCACGTTCACGGTGCCGGGCCGGACGGTGGCGGTGTTCGTGCAGGGCTGACGACCCGGCGACGGGACCGGGCCCCGCACCGCTGAACCGCGGGGGGGGGGGGGGGGGGGTTATTACAAAAAACAACCCCCCCCACAGTTTGAAAAAGGGGGTTTAGGGTGGGGGTTGTTTTATT
>NZ_JBHXKE010000274.1:0-11562 GCF_042722765.1 Kitasatospora sp. NPDC058406 | reverse complement strand
CCGCGCGGTCCGGCTGTATTCGCCCGGGCCGCGGCGGGGGGGGGGCGGCGCCGGGCCGGTGGGGTCCCGCCGCGGGGGGGGGGGGGGGTCCGCCCCCCCCCCCCCCGCCCCGCCCGTCCCGCCGGGTGTCCGGCGGGATCACCGTTGCGGCGTCACTTCTTGACGTACTTGGCCACCGGGGCGTCGGAGCTGCTGCGCCCGAAGCCGTACAGCGACCCGTCCGACTGCATCACGAACTCGGTGAGGCTGAGGCCGATGTTGAGGTCGACGTTCTTGCTCTCGATGATGGCGCCGAGCTCGGTCGCCGCACCGTCGGTCGGCGAGAGGGTCACCAGCTTGGCGTCCTTGCCGTAGCCCATGTCCAGGATGGCCCGGACCTTGCCGTCCTTGTCGGTGCCGGAGACCAGCCGCAGCCCGTCCTTGGCGTCACCGGTGGTCGACCAGAGCCGCTTGCCGGTGTTCAGGTCGTACGCGTTGATCGCCGGCTTGGTCGGGTTGGTCTGCACGTACAGGGTCGTGCCGCTGATCACGTTCAGGCTGAACGCGTCGGCCTGGCCGCTGAGCCGCAGGCTGTCGTAGCCGGGCTCCTTGACCGACATCTGGTTGCCGGCCTTGTTGGTCTTGTCGAACGGCAGGATGTAGTCGCCGTTCGGACCGTTCGTCACCAGCAGCACCAGCGGCTGGTCCGAGAGGACCTTGTCGACCCGCTCGATGGTGCCGCCGAGCGTGATCGGCGCGGGCGAGGTGACCTTGCCGCTGTCCGTCTCCACGACCACCAGCTGCGACTTGACGGTGGTGTTGAGGCCGTAGCAGCGGTCGGTGACGACGATCTGGGCGCCGGCGGCGGTGCCGTAGACGCTGCAGTCCTTCTCGCGCGGCTGGAACGCCCAGACCGGGGTGCCGTCGGTGATGTTGATCGCGGCGGCCGTGTTGGCGCCGATGCCGACGACCTTGTCGGTGACGGTCAGCGACGGGGAGGACATCCGCTGCTGGCCGACCTTGACCGTCCAGAGCAGCTTGCCGGCGGCGACGTCGACCGCGGCGATGGTGGAGCAGTCGCTGTCACCGGTGTTCAGCGAGATCGCGGCGATGTGCTTGGCGTTGGTGCTGTACGAGGCGGAGCAGAACTCCTTGGTGCCGGCCGGCACCGGGATGTTCCAGGCCTCCTTGCCGTCGACCGTGCTGATGCCCCGGACACTGGTGGTGTCGACGCGCACCGCGGTCTTCTCGGCGCCCCAGATGGCGAGCAGTCGCGAGCTGCTGCCCCCGGCGGCCGGCTTCTCGGCGGCCCACGCGAGGTTGTAGGCACCGGCCTTGCCGCCGCCGCCCGTGGTCGGGCTGCTGGTGGCCCCGGTGGTGGGGGCGGTGGTCGTGCCGCTGGTGGAGCCGCCGGTGACCTCGCCGCTGGTGCCGCCGGTCGCGGCCGGCGGGTCGTCGTTCTTCTTCTTGTCGTCGGTGAACAGCACGATCAGCGCGGCGACGATGGCGATCGCCAGCACACCGCCGATGATGCCGCCCCAGATCATCACGGGGTTGCGCTGCTTGGGCGCGGCCGGCACCGGCGCACCGGGGAAGCCGTAGCCGCCCTGCTGCGGGTAGCCGTACCCGGCGCCGCCGTCGGCGGGCGGCGGGGCCGCGTAGCCGTAGGGCTGGCCCGCGTTCGGGGCGCCGAACTGCTGGCCCGCGTTCGGGTCGTACGGGCCGACCGGGGCGCCCGGGGGCGGACCCTGCGCGGGGAAGGCGGGGGCGGTGGGCGCGTAGGCGTAGCCCTGGCCCGCGGCCGGGGGCTGGGCCGGCGGCGTGCCCGGTGCCGGGGGCACGCCGGCCGGTGCGGGCGGCGCCGCCTGCCCGGGCACCGCCGACCCGTCGAGCTGTGTCTGCTGGTCCGCCACGGCCGCCGGGTCCACGCCACCGGGCTTGCGCCCGAGCGAGACGCCCCGGTTGTCCTGACCGCCGCCGGGCGTGTCGCCCGCCCCCGGCGTAGGGTGATCCCCTGCCATCTGATGCCCCGTCATGTCTGGAAGCGTCCCCCGGCCGGTTCACGTCCGCGGCCGGTGGGACGGGTGAGATTGGGCACCATCGTACGGGGGGACGGTTTTCGGACGGTCCCTGGCGCCCGTATCGCCGTGCACCGCGGCCCTGACCTGGGGTCGGACCGGCCGGTTGTCCGCCCGCAGGGCCCGGCGGGCCGGTGCCGGGGCGCCCTGCGCCCCCGTTCTCCCCGCTCTCTCCCCAGCCTCTCCCCGGTCCCGCTCCGGTTTCTGTCCGGAGTCCTCACCCGTCCCCGGGCCGCCACCGCCCCGGCGCCGCTCCTCCCCGTTCACGGATGACCGCGCCCTCCCCTCGCCGCAGGCCCTAGGCTTCAGGACTTGAAAGGGGACGCCCGGCGGAGGGGTCCCCGCGCCCTTGGGAGGGTGGATCATGTCCACGGACACACCGGGCTCGCAGTCCTCACTGCACCGCGCCAACCTGGAACGGGTGCTCCGCGCGGTGCGGATGGCCGGCTCGCTGACGCAGGCCGAGATCGCCCGCGGCACCGGTCTCTCGGCGGCCACCGTGTCCAACATCGTCCGGGAACTGAAGGAGAGCGGCACCGTCGTGGTCGCCGACACCTCCTCCGGCGGGCGGCGCGCCCGCAGCGTCTCGCTCAGCGGGGACGCGGGCATCGTGGTGGGGATCGATTTCGGCCACACCCACCTGAGGGTCGCGGTCGGCAACCTCGCGCACCGGGTGCTCGCCGAGGAGAGCGCCCCGATCGACGTCGACGTCTCGGCCGCGCAGGGCTTCGACCGGGCCGAGGCGCTGGTCGAACGGCTCCTCGCCGAGGCCGGGTTCCGGCCGGAGAAGGTGATCGGCGTGGGCCTGGGCGTCCCCGGTCCGATCGACGTGGAGACCGGCGCGCTGGGTTCGACCGCGATCCTGCCCGGCTGGACCGGGATCGCCCCCGGGCGCGAGCTGGCCCAGCGGCTCGGCATGCCGGTGCACGTCGACAACGACGCCAACCTCGGCGCGCTCGGCGAGCTGGTCTGGGGCGCGGGACGCGGGCTGAGCGACCTCGCCTACATCAAGGTGGCGAGCGGCGTCGGCGCCGGGCTGGTGGTCAACGGGCAGATCTACCGCGGCCCGGGCGGCACCGCGGGCGAGATCGGTCACATCACCCTGGACGAGGCCGGCCCGGTCTGCCGCTGCGGCAACCGGGGCTGTCTGGAGACCTTCGTCGGCTCGCGCTACCTGCTCAACCTGCTCGTGCCGACCCTCGGCCCGGAGCTCTCGCTGCCCCGGGTGGTCGAGCTGGCCCACCAGGGCGACCTCGGGTGCCGCCGGGTGATCGCCGACGCCGGCCGGCAGATCGGCACCGGCGTGGCGACCCTCTGCAACCTGCTCAACCCGCGCCGCGTGATCCTCGGCGGTGACCTCGCGGAGGCCGGTGAGCTGGTGCTCGCCCCGATCCGCGACTCGGTGGCCCGCTACGCCATCCCCAGCGCCGCCCGCCAGCTCTCGGTCGTCCCCGGCACCCTGGGCGGCCGCGCCGAGGTGCTGGGCGCGCTCGCGCTGGTGATGAGCGAGATGGGGGAGTCCGGCGCACTCGGCCGCCCGACCCCGGCCGCCACCGCCCGCCCCTGAGCCCTCGGGCCGCGGACGGCCGCCCCCGGGCCCGCCCTTCCCCGTCGGCGGCCGGGTCACGGCCGTCCCGGGCGCGGTGCGCCCCGGGCCCGTCCGGGCGCGCCGACACGCCGGTTTCTGCGGTTCACCCGAAAGAGTGACCGTCGAGGTGACTGGCGTGTACCGGCCGGTGGCACCGGACGCCCCGCCCGGTGTCCGGCGGCCGGAGATTAGACTCGACCGGTCGACACCGACCGCGAGGCGGCGGGGAGTGCCGCCGCACCGGGCAGCGACGCCCGTCGGACCTCGCGGTCCGCGAACACTGAACGAGGAGGAACGGGTGGCCCTGCTGACCCGCATTCGGGGACCGCGCGATCTCGACCGGCTCACGCCCGGACAGCTGGCCACCCTGGCCCAGGAGATCCGGACCTTCCTGGTGACGGAGGTCTCCAAGACGGGCGGCCACCTCGGCCCCAACCTCGGCGTGGTGGAACTCACCATCGCGCTGCACCGGGTCTTCGACTCGCCACGCGACCGCATCCTCTTCGACACCGGCCACCAGAGCTACGTCCACAAGCTGCTCACCGGCCGCCAGGACTTCTCGCAGCTGCGGATCAAGGGCGGCCTCTCCGGCTACCCCTCCCGCGCCGAGTCCGAGCACGACGTGATCGAGAACTCGCACGCCTCCACCGTGCTCTCCTACGCCGACGGCCTGGCGAAGGCCAACGAGCTGCTGGGCAAGCACGACCCGGTGGTGGCCGTGATCGGCGACGGCGCGCTCACCGGCGGCATGGCCTGGGAGGCGCTCAACAACATCGCCGACTCCAAGGACCGCCCGGTCGTCATCGTCGTCAACGACAACGAGCGCTCCTACTCGCCGACCATCGGCGGCCTGGCCAACCACCTCGCCACCCTGCGCACCACCCAGGGCTACGAGCGGTTCCTCTCCTGGGGCAAGGACGCGCTGCAGCGCACCCCGGTGGTCGGCCAGCAGCTGTTCGAGACCCTGCACGGCGCCAAGAAGGGCCTGAAGGACTTCATCGCGCCGCAGGGCATGTTCGAGGACCTCGGCCTCAAGTACATCGGCCCGATCGACGGCCACGACCTCACCGCCCTGGAGTCCGCGCTGACCAAGGCGCGCGGCTTCGGCGGCCCGGTGATCGTGCACTGCCTCACCGAGAAGGGCCGCGGCTACCACGCCGCCGAGAACAACGACGAGGACCGCTTCCACGCGGTCGGCGTGATCCACCCGGAGACCGGCCTGCCGATCAAGAGCGCGGGCAAGGACTGGACCTCGGTCTTCGCCGAGGAGATGGTGGCGCTCGGGCACGAGCGCGAGGACATCGTCGGCATCACCGCCGCGATGCTCCACCCGGTCGGCCTGGCCCCGTTCGCGCAGGCGTTCCCGGACCGGATCTTCGACGTCGGCATCGCCGAGCAGCACGCCGTCACCAGCGCCGCCGGCCTGGCCACCGGCGGCCTGCACCCGGTCTTCGCGGTGTACGCGACCTTCCTGAACCGCGCCTTCGACCAGGTGCTGATGGACGTCGCGCTGCACAAGCTGGGCGTCACCTTCGTGCTGGACCGGGCCGGCGTCACCGGCACCGACGGCGCCTCGCACAACGGCATGTGGGACATGTCGATCCTCCAGGTCGTCCCCGGCCTGCGGCTCGCCGCGCCGCGCGACGCCGACCAGGTGCGCGCCCAGCTGCGCGAGGCGGTCGACGTCAAGGACGCCCCGACCGTGGTCCGCTACTCGAAGGGCTCGGTCGGTCCGGCCGTCCCGGCGGTCGGCCGGATCGGCGGCATGGACGTGCTGCGCGAGGCGGCGCCGGACGCCGCCGGGCCGACGGCCGACGGCCGCCGCGCCGACGTGCTGATCGTCTCGGTCGGCGCGCTGGCCCCGATGTGCCTGGAGGTGGCCGACCTGCTGGCCGCCCAGGGCGTCACCGCCACCGTGGTGGACCCGCGCTGGGTCAAGCCGGTCGACCCGGCCCTGCCGGGCCTGGCCGCCGAGCACCGGGTGGTCGTCACGGTCGAGGACAACGGCCGGGTCGGCGGTGTCGGCGCCGCCATCGCCCAGGCGCTGCGCGACGCCGGCGTGGACCTGCCGCTGCGCGACTTCGGCATTCCGCAGCAGTTCCTGGACCACGCCTCGCGGCCGGAGATCCTCGCCGAGATCGGTCTCACCGCCCCGGACGTCGCCCGTCAGGTGACGGCGCTGGTCTCCAAGCTGGACGTGGCCGCCGTCGAGGCCTGACCGACCTCCGCCGACCCGGCCGGGTCACCCGCCCGGCCGATCGGGGCGGGGGCGGGTCGGCCGGGCCCTGCGGGGCCGTCCCGGCCGTCCGACGTCGACGGCTCGGCAACAGTTCGGCACGGATCAGGTACGGATCGGGCTGATAATCGCACCGAAAGGCGGGACCGGCGCTTCCGGCGCCGATCCCGCCCGGTAGGTTGTCATCCGTGCCGACCCCCACCCGATCCCGCCTGACCGCGCTCGCCGAGCGCCTGCCCTTGGGGGTACCCCCGGCCGAGGGCTGGGAGCGCGTCCGCGTCGGCTACTGGACGCGGCTGGTGCCGTTGCTGGCGCTGGTCGCGCTCGTCACCCACATCCCGTCCTTCGTCCGGCCGGTCTGGAGCCCCGACGAGGGCTTCCTGGCCACCCAGGCCCGGATGCTCGCCGACGGCGGCGTCCTGTACGACACCGTGGTCGACCGCAAGCCGCCGCTCCTGCCCTGGCTCTACCAGGCCTCGTTCGCGGTCTTCGGCTCCGCCTCGCTCTGGCCGCTGCGCACGCTGGCGGTGGGCGCCCACCTGGTCACCGCGATCCTGCTGGCCTCGATCGCCCGCGGCCGCTGGGGCAACCGGGCCGGCGCCGGCGCCGGGCTGCTCTACCTGCTGGTCTCCATCGGGCTCTCCCCGGAGGACACCCAGGCGGCGACCTTCGAGGTCTTCATGCTGCCCGCCATGGTGGCCGCCTTCCGGTACGCCGAGCGGCGCCGCTGGCTGGCGGCGGGCATCGCGGTGGCGCTCTGCTCGCTGACCAAGCAGACCGGCGGCGCGGTGCTGCTGGCCGTGCTCTGGATGCTCTACCAGGACGCCCGCCGGCGCGGCGTCCGGTGGCCGCCCGCCCTGTTCAAGATCGGGTTCGGCTTCACGCTGCCGATAGCGCTGGTCGCGGTCATCCTCACCAAGCCCAAGGGCTTCCTCTTCTGGGTGGTCACCGGCAGCGGCGACTACGCCTCGGCGGGCGGCGCCCTGCTGCAGATGGTCGGCCGGGCGCTCGGCAACTCGGCGATCCTGCTCGGGGCCGGGCTCGGCTTCCTGCTGCCGGTCGGCCGACGGCTCTGGCTGAAGTACCGCCACCGCCCGCTGCCCGTCGCCGGGGAGGAGCACGGCTCCACCACGGACCTCTGGGTCTGGCTGCTGTCCTCGGTGATCGCGGTCAGCGTCGGCTTCCACTTCTTCGGCCACTACTACCTGCAGCTGATGCCCCCGCTGGTGCTGCTGGGCACCGGGGCGGTCGCCACCTCGGCGGTCCGCTGGAAGCCTGTCCTGGTGTACACCACGGCCGCCGCCACGGTCTTCTGGGGCCTGGCGCTGGCCTGGCCGGGGGAGCGGCTCAGCCGCACCACCGAGGTCGCCACGGCGGTCGCCGCCCAGACCTCGCCCAAGGACACCGTGCTGGTCTGGGGCATGCACCCGGAGCTGTACTGGCTCGCGGACCGCAAGCCCGCCACCCGGTACCTGACCGCCGGATTCCTCACCAACTACAGCGGCGGCAAGGACAGCAGCCTCAACGTCGGCGAGCAGTTCTCCGTGGACAACGCCTGGCAGACCTTCGACCAGGAGATCGCCAAGGGCCTGCCCGAGGTCGTGGTCGACGACTCCGGCCTCGCGCCGTACCAGCCCGGCATGATCCCGAAGATCGAGGCGCTGCTGGACACCCACTACGAGATGGTCGGCGTCTTCGCCGACACGGTGGTCTACCGCCTCAAGCGCTGACGCCCCCGGCGGTCGGGGCCGGGCCCGCCCGGCCGCCGCCCGGTCCGGCAGTCCCGGCACGGGACGGAGCGCCGGCACGCGGAGGAGCCCAGGCACGCGGAAGAGCCCCGGTGACCGATCCGTCGGTCACCGGGGCTCCGTCGTGCACTCCTCAGGCGGGCACCGAGGCCACACCGGGTGCGAGGAAGGGCTTGCCGTTCACGCGCTCCGAGATGCCCTCACGGTCCAGGTACGGGGTGATCCCGCCCAGGTGGAAGGGCCAGCCGGCGCCGGTGATCATGCAGAGGTCGATGTCCTGCGCCTCGGCGACGACACCCTCCTCCAGCATCAGGCCGATCTCCTGCGCGACGGCCTCCAGCGACCGCGAGAGCACCTGCTCCTCGGTCAGCACGCTGTCGCCGAAGGAGAGCAGCTCCAGCACCTCGGGGTCGAGGATCTGCTTGCCGTCGACCCAGGTGTAGAAGCCGCGCTTGCCGGCCTTCACCACCTTGCCGAGGTTCCCGGAGACGGTGAAGCGCTCCGGGAAGGCCCCGTGCAGGGTCTCCGAGACGTGCAGCGCGATGGCCGGGCCGACCAGCTCCAGCAGCACGATCGGGGACATCGGCAGGCCGAGCGGCTCGACGCCCTTCTCGACGGTGGCGATCGGGGTGCCCTCGTCGATGATGTTCTGGATCTCGCCCATGAAGCGGGTCAGGATCCGGTTCACCACGAACGCCGGGGCGTCCTTGACCAGCACCGAGGTCTTCCGCAGCTTCTTCGAGACGCCGAAGGCCGTGGCCAGCGCGACGTCGTCGGTCTGCTCGCCGCGGACGATCTCCAGCAGCGGCAGGATCGCGACCGGGTTGAAGAAGTGGAAGCCGACGACCCGCTCGGGGTGCTTCAGCTTCGAGGCCATCTCGGTGACCGACAGGGAGGAGGTGTTGGTCGCCAGCACGCAGGTCGGCGAGACCACGTTCTCCAGGTCCGCGAAGACGGTCTGCTTGACGCCCATCTCCTCGAACACGGCCTCGATCACGAAGTCCGCGTCGGCGAAGCCGGCGGCCTTCTCGAGCGAGCCGGTGACCAGGCCCTTGAGACGGTTGGCCTTGTCCTGGCCGATCCGGCCCTTGCCGAGCAGCTTGTCGATCTCGGCGTGGACGTAGCCGACGCCCTTGTCGATGCGCTCCTGGTCGATGTCGGTGAGGACCACCGGCACCTCCAGACGGCGGGCGAACAGCAGCGCCAGCTGCGAGGCCATCAGACCGGCGCCGACGACGCCGACCTTGGTGACCGGGCGGGCCAGCGACTTGTCCGGCGCGCCGACGGGGCGCTTGGCCCGGCGCTGCACCAGGTTGAAGGCGTAGATGCCGCTGCGCAGCTCGCCGCCCATGATGAGGTCGGCCAGGGCCGCGTCCTCGGCGTCGAAACCGGCCTGGAGGTCCTGGTCCTTCACCTGGGCGATGATGTCCAGCGCCCGGTAGGCGGCGGGGGCCGCACCGTGGACCTTGGCGTCGGCGACCAGACGGCCCCAGGCGACGGCGTCGTCCCAGGCCTTGCCGCGGTCGATCTCCTCGCGCTCGACGGTCACGTCGCCCTTGAGGACACGGGCCGCCCAGAGCAGCGACTGCTCCAGGAAGTCGGCCGGCTCGAAGATCGCGTCGGCGATCCCCAGCTCGAACACGTCCTTGCCCTTGAGCTGCTTGTTCTGCGCCATCGAGTTCTCGATGATGACCTTGACGGCCTTCGCCGGGCCGATCAGGTTCGGCAGGACGGTACAGCCGCCCCAGCCGGGGACGAGGCCGAGGAAGACCTCCGGCAGCGAGAACGCCGGGACGCCCGCGGACACCGTGCGGTAGTCGCAGTGCAGGCCGACCTCGACGCCGCCGCCCATCGCCGCGCCGTTGTAGAACGCGAAGGTCGGGACGGGCAGTGCGGCGATCCGCTTGAAGACCTCGTGGCCGCCCTTGCCGATGGCCAGCGCGTCCGCGTGCTCCTTGAGCAGCTCGACGCCCTTGAGGTCGGCGCCGACCGCGAAGATGAACGGCTTGCCGGTGATCGCCGCACCGACGACGGTGCCCTCGGCGGCCTCCGCCTCGACCTGGTCCAGCGCCGCACTCAGCTTGAGCAGCGAGCCCGGGCCGAAGGTGGTCGGCTTGGTGTGGTCGAAGCCGTTGTCCAGGGTGATCAGGGCCAGCCGGCCGGCCTGCAGCGGCAGGTCCAGGTGGCGGACGTGCGCGGTGGTGACGACCTCGCCGGGGAAGAGTTCGGCGCCGCGGGTCAGCAGCTCAGTCGTGGTGCTCATGGTCACTTACCACCCTCGAAGTGCGGGTTCTCCCAGATGATGGTGCCGCCCATGCCGAAGCCGATGCACATCGTGGTGAGGCCGTAACGGACGTCCGGGCGCTGCTCGAAGCGGCGGGCCAGCTGGTTCATCAGGCGCACGCCGGAGGAGGCCAGCGGGTGGCCGAAGGCGATCGCGCCGCCGTACGGGTTGACCCGCTCGTCGTCGTCCGCGATCCCGTAGTGGTCCAGGAAGGCCAGCACCTGGACGGCGAAGGCCTCGTTGACCTCGAAGGCCTGGATGTCGTCGATGGTCAGACCGGCCTTGGCCAGCGCCTTCTCGGTGGCCGGCACCGGGCCGATGCCCATCACCTCGGGCTCGACGCCCGCGAAGGCGTAGGAGACCATCCGCATCTTGACCGGCAGACCGAGCTCCTCGGCCACGTCCTCGGCGGCCAGCAGCGAGGCGGTGGCGCCGTCGTTCAGACCGGCCGAGTTGCCCGCGGTGATGTTGCCGTGCGGGCGGAACGGGGTCTTCAGACCCGCCAGGCTCTCCATCGAGGTGCCCGGGCGCAGCGGCTCGTCCACGGTGGCCAGGCCCCAGCCGGTCTCGCCGACCTCGGGGTTGGTGTTGCGGATCGAGATCGGCACCAGGTCGGGCTGGATGTCGCCGTTGGCGTACGCCTTGGCGGCCTTCTCCTGCGAGCGCACGGCGTAGGCGTCGCAGCGCTCCTTGGTGATGTGCGGGAACCGGTCGTGCAGGTTCTCCGCGGTCATCCCCATGAACAGGGCGGACTCGTCGACGAGCTTCTCGGAGACGAAGCGCGGGTTCGGGTCGACGCCCTCGCCCATGGGGTGGCGGCCCATGTGCTCGACGCCACCGGCCACGACGATGTCGTACGCGCCGAAGGCGATACCGCCGGCGGTCGCGGTGACGGCGGTCAGCGCGCCGGCACACATGCGGTCGATCGAGTAGCCGGGGACGGACTTCGGCAGGCCGGCCAGCAGCGCGGCGGTGCGGCCGATCGTCAGACCCTGGTCGCCGATCTGCGTGGTGGCCGCGACGGCGACCTCGTCGATGCGCTCGACGGGCAGGTTCGGGTTCCGGCGCACGAGCTCCCGGATGCACTTGACGACCAGGTCGTCGGCGCGCGTCTCGTGGTAGATGCCCTTCGGGCCGGCCTTGCCGAACGGGGTGCGGACGCCATCGACGAAGACGACGTCCCTCGCGGTACGAGGCACGGGGGCTTCTCCTCCCAGGGACCAACAGGTTGAGGTGGGCAGGCTGCCGCCGTCCGTCGCACGAGGGGACGTGAGCGGCGCTGCTTCACCGTCATGCTACCCGCCGGTAACCAACCTGCCCAGGCCCGACGGGTGCATCTCCCCGTGTGTCCCGCAACACGTGCTGTCGCCCGCTCGCCTCCGGGCCGCTTCGGTCCGGTGCCGACGGTCGGCGCTCCCGCGCTCCTTCGTCGCTTCCTCGCTTCTCCCTCTCGGCACCGGCGCGGTCCTTCGGCTCGGGGCGGGTGTCGCCCGCTCGCCATGGGCCGGCTCGGGGCGGGGCCCTCGCCCCGCCCGTCTCCGGGTCGTTCCGGAGCCGGACGTGGGAGAGGGGGCGCCAACTTCTCCGATGTGCAGAACACCGCACTCAACGCCGGCGCGATCGGGGTCTTCTACTGGGAGCCGACCTGG